>JBBQRJ010000313.1:0-6030 GCA_038214955.1 Aggregatilineales bacterium
ACCAAGACCTTCGAGAACTATCTTGGCAAACCTAATCTTGCGCCATTTGGAGCGCGTGCCGCCTTACACATGGCAAAAGAAGACTCGCAGTATTTGCTCAATGAAGTCACGGCCAGCACGCTAAAAGACAAGCGGGCAATTTTGCTTGATGATGAGCAAAGTACGCTGTTAGAGAAATTCAAGCCTTATGTGCTGCCCTCTAAACGTGATGAGCGGGCAGAAGTGTTTAAACAATACGCCGCCCGGTTGCAGTCAGCGTTGAATAAAAAGGACGGAGAAAGCAAATCATGACGATTTCAAAAACATTCAATGACTCGTATCAAGACGTCATTCAAGCACTAAGACTTAATCGGCAAGCAACGGGTGAACATGCTGCTGCGCTTGCTGCTGCCCACAAAAAGTTCAACGAAACTGAGGCAGCACTGAATGTGCAGTACGAGAAGGAAACACGCGAAGCGACTTTAGCGCAAGATAATGGAAATCGAGAAATTCAGCGTCAGATGGGACAGGTTGAGACTTCTATACGGCGCGGCGAAAATGATTTCAAAATGGCACATGTCGATGGTCGCAATTTGCCTAGCGCAACCGTCAAGGTAGATGGTAGTAAAGGTGAGGAACGCGCCTCCGCAGACGCCGTTGAGAACGTAGGACGTGTTGCCACTGCTTTAGAGGATACACGTCGACGTTTGGAACGGGTTCGAGGCGAAATTGAATACAAGAAAGCGCGTCGCCGGACTTTTTTCCGAACTTTGGTCGCGGTTATCATCGTCGTCGTTGCTGGTGTGGGGCTGTGGGCAAATGACCAGATCACTAAACAGAGGACGGCGGAATTACAGGCAGACGCATTGGCGTATCTTGAAACTCTCAACTTGAGTGATGCGCCGCGTGATTGTGATGCCAATCGCTGTTCGCAAATTGCTCTAGCCCTCGCACCTGAAGGGATGTATGGTTTTTACTTTTCTGTGAGGGCAAACCAGAATGTCACTTTTTGGCTTGCACAATCAAGCAATACGATTGCAGGCTCGATTGATTTACGCGACAGCCAAGGGAATATTATTGAAACCCGTAATGGGACTTCTGACCTTTCCACGCTTTCGCTGACGAACCGATTTACAGAACCGGGAGTGTATTTAGTGTTTGTTAGGTCGTTAAACGGGACAAGCGGCACAATGTCTTTCACCCTGACTAAAGGATAAGTCAACATGGCGACAATGGATGATTTATACGAGGAACTTCAGCACTTCATTCGCATTCTGGATATGTATAACCAGCAAATGGAGCGCCACTGGGACGATTTGCAGCAGACGTGGAGCAGAGCCGACGAGCTTTGGACGGACTCCGAGCGGCAGGTTTTCGAGGGTCAATGGCGCGAAATGGGCGCTGCCCTCAAGATGTATCGTGAGGTTCACGGCGGACGCTATCACGATTTCTTGCTGCGGCGCAAATGGGCATTAGACCAGTACTTCGGGCGGTAATTGGGGAGACCAATGTCATGAGTGCGACTAACGTTACACAGCTGAGGATACGGCTGCAAGAACTGTTGGATAAGCTCGAAGGGTTTGATCGCTGGATGGACGCCGACATGCGCGTGTTAGACGGCGCGTGGAGTCGGTTGAATGCCGTATGGGACGGTGTTGCTTACGAGAACTTTACTGGCAGTTGGAATGACGTGCATACCGTTTTACAGCAGTATACCCGCCAATGTCGCCAGTACGAAGAGTTTTTGCGCTACCGGATTGAGGCACTTGAGCGATTTGAACGCAGTCAGGGTGAAATGTGAAAATCTCACCCCAAGAAGTGATCGCGGCGCTCCGAGAGATCGAAGCCAATGTCGGAACCGTGGCGTCAACGCTCAACGATGTCGCCATGAACGCCGAAACCGAAATTTCCCGTCTAAGCGCCGAAATCGAGTCGCGGCTTACAGAAGCAGAACGCGAATTGCGGGTGGCGGAATACGCTCTTGCCGAGTGCGAGAACAGCTATTATGTCGATGATGAAGGCAACACTCACTATCCCGATTGCAGCGCAGAGCGGCAAGTGGTTTGGTCGGCACAAGAAAATGTACAGCGACTGCGTGAAGTACGCCATCATTTCGATGAGGCGACCAGTCGCTATCACAGTTTTGCCAGTGCGATGCACAATCAAATGCAGCGAGGCGTCCCCGCGACCCAACACTGGCTGCGACAACGGGAAGCGGCGCTCATCAAGTTCGAGAATTCGGGCGGCATGTTTGGAATATGAGAGAGTGACATGGTTTATCTACACCTCGACACGGTGTCAACGAGTCTTAACGAGCTGGAACGTGAAGTCGAAGCGAGTCGGCGCGTGTGGCGTGACGAAACGCGCCATGAATTCGACCAAAACTATTGGAACGAATTCTACAGCAGCGCGAAGACATATTTTGAAGAACTAGAGCGACTGTCAGAGGAATTAGAACGTATACGCGGGCACCTCTATTAATCTGACACACTCGGTAAACTGAGAGAGAGTAGGAGTGTCGGCATGACGAATGCGCGTGTCGCTACTCGTCAGAATCGGGAAGCAGTGAGTCGTCTCTGTTTCTCCTTATGTTTCAAACACGACCATCTGCAAATGACCTGCCCCCATGAACTAGACCGGTTGTAGTGAGAGCCGAGCTTGATCTGCGAAAGCAGCCTGAGCTATGGATCTTAGGCTGCTTTGCGGCAGTTCTACTCGATATTGCCCGTCTGACACCAATGAAGATTGTCCCCATTTCGGGGCAGTCCACTTGTCGTTTGTATCGACTGTACCCACCGTCTCCACTCACAAATCTATGTTCTGTAAACATCAATTTTGCTGCCCGATTCTTTTTCGGATTTTTGCGCGTAAACAGTCTTAGAACCTGTGCCAGTGGAGACAGTGGGGACACTTTTCCGCATCAATAGAAGGATTGTCTCCATGATCTCCACTGTCTCCACAGAATAAACAAGCGGGACGCTCATCATAACGTCCCGTCTCCACTGTCCCCAGTGTCACCGCCAAAGACGGAGGCTTTCAAACGCCACAAGCGCGTCCGATGTCCACGCACCCGCATTTGTACGGTCAAGTGTCCGTCGCTACCCGCCGGAATGAGGATGCCATCTTCCTTCAACTGTGACCCAATCGCGGAGATCGTGAACTTGAGCGAGAGGATGCGATTGACTTCCCGATACGCCACTTCGGGGATCAGATAGACGAACTCCTGATCCTCATACCCCATTACCGTTACACCGGGACGTGTGTCCTCTGGTTGGCGCATATCTGTCGCCAGCATGACTTCGCCGCTGGCAAGCAGCTGCGCCAGCGTGTCGAGGAACAATTGCCCTGCCCGTTCGTGCTGCACCGCCTGCACCGTTTCGTGGATCGCATCCTGCCACCCCGGCAGATGATGATCTGCTTCCCGTTCGCTGAGAAAGCGCATCAATAGACGATAGGTCACGAGCAAAACCGCCCAATTGCCGATCACGCGCCCGGTATGCGCCTGTCGTGTGCCGCTCAGCTTCGTCCGATAGCCAAGGGTCATCAGATCAAGGTCGTCAGCAAGCGCCTTGCGGAGTGTTCCTGCATCCATTTGTCGTGCTATCCACGCGGCGAAATGCGCTGTGAAACCGGATAACTTCTCGCGCAGTGCTTCTGCTTGCGCCAATGCCTTCCCCTGCGGGTCGCGCCGTTCCCACGGTGGAATCTCTAGCACCAGCATCCGCGACAGCACGGACGCTTCGCCTTCAATCGTCGTTTCTCCGGTCGATAGCAGTAACCCGCGACAGGGGCGTTCTTGCCGTAGGTTCGCTTCGCGTGTCAACCTGCCGCGCCCCATCCCGCGCGAATAGCTCTGCAAGAAGCGGGTGAAGGTGCGCTCGTCGGCATAGCTCGTCTTGTAGTCATCGACCCAAAAGAGCGCGTCAGCGAGCGCATAACCCAGCACCTCCACCGTATTGATGGTATCGCCCCACTGAGCGGGCGGCGTATCCCGGCTGAAATTGCCATAGAAACTTGCCATGAGCGCGGCGATCTCGCTTTTCCCGCTGCCCGACGTACCCACCAGATGCAGAGCGGGTTTCGGGGCTGCGGCGGGAAAGAAGCGCTGGATAAGCGGCAGCAGCGCAAACGCGATCAGTGTAGGAGCGAGCGGTTTTGGAAAGACGGCGATCACCGCTTGAAACGCCGCGAGGCTCGTCTCCCAATCCGCGTCCGACAGCCGATAATCCCGTAAACGCGCCTCAAGCTCGACAGCGTGAGGTGACTCCAGATGACCGTGAGCGCCCACGCTCATGTGTGGAGCGATATACATCCAATGACCATCAAGCGCTGTCCAACCGAAGAAACAGTAGGTGGTCTTGCGGAGTGGTTCGCCTGACAAGGCGAGAATGGCACGCACGAGATGGCGGTGCATCCCCGCTTCGACTGTGAAGAAACCGCCCGCTCTGGCAGCGATGAAGCGTTGAAGTGCATTCGTATCGCCAAAGAGTTCACTGGGTACATCCAGGGTGAGGGTGTGTACCCCACGGCGCAAATCAAGGCGCATGATATGCTCCGCGCCGTCGTCGTCGTTTACGCGGGTGATCCACTCGCGCACCCGCCCGATCCAATCCGCAACCGACTGCTTAACGGTTCCCCGTTCAGTGTGCCGCTCAAAGACCATTCTGCCGTCCATTTCGAGATAGCGGTTCTCCAGTTGCGGCGGCTGTTCCGTCTTGTGCAGCACGCGCCGCGCTTCCCGATACATCCCGTTCAAGTCTTCGACACGGTAGGTATCACCGCACAATGCCCGTAGACGTTTGCGTTCCGCCGCCCATTCGAGGGGATTCAAGGCAGCACAGGCTTCCACTGCTGCGCGGATTTGGTCAGCGGTTGGTCGTTCAACATCGGCTGTCGCCCGTTCGTAGCGATTTACCAGCGCATCGATCTGTTCCCGCCCTGACTTACTTTCAGGAAGGGGATCGCGCTGGGGATGGTTGAATGCGCTCCGGATCGTCGCCTGCGCCTCACGCTTGCTGCACCCATCAGCAACATAGCGCGGAACAAGCTGTCCTTCTGCATCAGGCTGACTGTAGCCGGCGTCGCGCAGTTGACACGCCGCTGCGAACAATTCGGCATTGCGGCTACCCTCCGAGGCACCCGCCGCGAGATAGTCCTCAGTTCGCTTCGGCAGCGGGTGCTGTCCGTTTCCGTTGAGCGTGATGACATGCACTCCCCCGATCCGCTCAGATTGTGGTTGGCTTTCCAACCAAGCAAATTCGCTCAACGGGTAACGTCGATCCGCATGAAGTTCAACCAACATCACACCCACACCGACTCTCTCAGGCTTAGTGTTTATTCTTCCGGGGAGTCTCATTACAGACGCGACCGATTTCACATATTGCGGATCGCCGTCGAGGACGCTGAATAGCCCACGGAGAATACCTGCTGCTTGGATTCGCGCCGCTTCTTCGACTAGTGAAACAGACTCCGCCAGAAACCAATAGGCATGCAGACCGCCACCGCTGTCGATGACCGCCGACGGTGGCGGATTGAACGTGTGCAGTTTCGCCAGCGCTTCCGCTCGGCACGTCGCATCGTTGTCACAGTCGAGATCGACCCACAGCGCGGGGAGCAACGCCGCCGCCTCGGCTTTGCCCTGTTTCTGCGAACGCAAACACGGGGCGAAATACAGCCCGTAGCTGCTTTCGCGGTTCAATGCGACTGCTCGGTTCAAAGCATTGTTCAACGTGCCCTTGTCCCCGACTTTGCTCCAAAACGAGCGTGCATCGCCGCTGGTCGGATGGATGCAGCGCAGTTCAAAGTACAGCTCGTCGGGTGCGCGTGAATACAGGGCGCTAAGAAAATCACTCCACTCCGGGTGCATTTCACTTTAGGGGCAAAAGGTTAGAATAGGAGAAACAGCAAAATAAGAGTGAGGCGTTCCCGCGATGTCCACATCAGCCAATGAATTGAAAAATCGGTTACAAGAGCGAGCGTATGAAGCGATTGAAAAACTGCTTGAGCAGAAAGCGGGACGCCGTGACCTGAGCATGAGTGAGATGGAAGATT
>JBBQRJ010000314.1:0-6023 GCA_038214955.1 Aggregatilineales bacterium
TATGAGTTGCTCGAAGAATTGAAACTCGATAAGGTGCATCTTGCGCGTTACAGCGCCCGCCCGAACACGGTCAGCGCACGGCGCATGGAAGACGATGTGCCGGAAGAAGAAAAGAAACGCCGTCACGAACTGTTAGACGAACAACAAGCGCGGATCAATGCGGAGATCAACAGCCAATATCTCGGTCAAACGCTCGAAGTGTTGGTCGAAGATCAGCATAAGGGCAAATGGCGGGGTCGCACGCCGCAAAACAAGCTGGTGTTTTTTGAAGACTCTGGCGACTGGTGTGGTAAACTCGTGGATGTCGAAGTTTTGTGGACGGGACCCTGGAGTATGCAAGGGCGTCTGCCTCATGCTCAAACCATAGATGAGCCGCTGATCGTTATGGCAGGGTAAACTGATAAGTTTATTTGCTTCATCATCTTAAGTTGGGACTCTGTCTGTTTTGACATATACTTGGAAAACATTGTCGAAGAGCCAAACAAAGTTGCCGCGAAAACTGGCTCACGCACATTTGGAGGATCAGGCAGTATGCCACCCGAAAAAAGCGGATATTACTACCCGAATAAATTTGCACGCCTCACCATGACAGCTATGGAAGAAATCATGGGGCGGAACGGCTTAAATGCCATCCTGAACCTCGCCGGGTTGCAGCATTATGTTGATAACTCGCCGCCAGATAATCTGGACAAGGGCTTCGACTTTGCTGACTTCACAGCCTTAAACATCGCTTTGGAAGAAATGTACGGTCCTCGTGGGGGTCGTGCGCTTGCGCTCCGTGCAGGTCGCGCCATTTTTGCGGGCGGACTGCGTTCGTTTGGTGCGCTGGCAGGGGTGGGCGATCTTGCGTTTAAGGTGCTGCCGCTCAACGCCAAGCTGAAAGTAGGTGTCCCGGCGATGGGGAACATCTTCTCGCAGTTCTCTGACCAAATTTCCAACGTGTATGAAGAAGGCGGAGATCGCATCATCTACACGATGGAACGCTGCGCTCTGTGTTGGGGTCGCAAGACAGACAAAGCCGTGTGTTATATGGCACAGGGCTTGCTGCAAGAGGGTTTGCGTTGGGTGTCGGGCGGGCGTGAGTTCAAGGTTGATATGTCAACTTGCATCGCTAAAAACGATGATATGAGCCGCTTGATCATCTACAAAGAGCCGATTTCCTAAGTTTCTAGCACTATTGAAAGCCTGTAAGAACGCCATTCTAGCCCCTGTTATCGGGGCTGTTGGTGTTTCTGCGACTTAAGCCGCTTTCCCTCCCTTCCCCACTCATGTACAATACGAATGGGACTCGCGCTGCGCGTTCCGCTCTATTCTGACAAGTTTCTCGGCAACAACCGGGAGTATAAACATGCGTTTTCGATTTGGGTTCGTTCTATTACTTGTAATTGCTGCTTTAGCCGGGTGTAATTTGTCGTCCGGCGGCGCACAAACTGCGCCTACGCCGACAACGGCGGGGGGTGGTCAGCCAACCGTGACCCTTGTTTCGCCAGCCAATGGAAGTGATGCCGCGCTTAATCAGGCGGTTATCGTCAATGTGACGGCAACCGATTCTGTGGGAATCACGCGGGTTCAGCTTCTGGCAAACGGCGCGATTGTCAAAACCGTATCCTCGCAAAGCACAGGCGGGGATCGCAATATGAACGTTCTACTGGACTACATCCCGACAGTAGAAGGGGCGCTCAATTTACAGGTGATCGCCTATCGTGGCAATATCACCAGTGCGCCCGCCGCCATAACCGTCAACGTGCGTCGAGTAGCCGCTACATCTACCAACACCAATGTGCCTGTGGTTGTGCCAACACAGGGTCCTGTGATCAATCCCAACGACCCGACCTGTCGCGTTGTCACCAACAGCAGCGTGAATCTACGCACGGGTCCCGGTACAAACTATAACGTGATCCTTGTGTTGGGGTCGGGAGCAACCGCGCCAATCACAGGGCGCTTAGGCGATAACTCGTGGTGGCAGGTACGTTTTCAAACGGCGACGGGATGGGTTAGCAATAACGTGATCACGGTTTACGGCAACTGCCAGAACGTGAGCATCCCGCCGATTCCGGCATCACCGACTCCGCCTATCAACCCGACGGCTACATGGACAAATACGCCGCCTAGCCCGACTTCGGTGGTGATAACCGCCACGCCCGGTCTCGCCGATCTGGTGATCAGTAACATCAGCGGACCCAGTGATTTGCAAATCGCATCGGGTCAAACGAGCGTGTCTGCTACGTTCTCGGTCTTGATCACGAATACGGGGCAGCGTGCCACAACGCAGTTCAACAATATCATCAGCGTTTCACCCGGTGGTTCGACTCAACAGCTTGGTGTTGTCGGGGATTTGTCGGCGGGTCAAAGTGTGGTGCTGAACATCGCCTTGACGTTCTCGACACCGGGAACCTACACGCTGCAAGCCCGTGCCGATAACGATTCACAGATCGCGGAGCAGAGCGAAGTCAACAACGTGGGCATTTTCAACGTAAATGTGACAGCGCAGTAGCGATGCAGGATATACGGGCGATCCGTCAAGTTTTCGTCAGGGGCGTAAGTTAACATGCTCATTCAAGTGTTGATCATTCACGGGCAGTTGGCGTTTGCCATTGCGCTCAAACAGGGGTTGGAACGTTCAAACCTGTTTGAGGCGCATCCGTTTCGTTCAGTCGATGCGGCACTCGATTATTTGCGCGACCATGTACAAGATGTGGCAGTCGTAGATTTTACTGAGTCGAGCGGCGGAGAAATCGTTCGCCGCTTGCGCGAAATTCAGCCGAACATCAACATCATCGTGACGCCGCGCCAACCCGACGACCTGATCACCACGCTTGAATTACAGGGAATGCTCGATGCAAAGTTCACGGTGCGCGAACTTGCGCCCATGCTGCGCGATTTGTTCCGTGACCGTCCGCGCCCGTCTGACATCGTGGATAAGCCTGTTTTGCTCAACCGCCTAAAGACCATGCGAATCGAGACACCAAAACCGCCACCGCCAAAACCGCCCGAAGCACTGCCCGAAATGACCAGTTTGGAGAGCGTCCTCTCGAACATGAACGAATTGTTCGAGTCTGATAGTTCCGAGACGCCTATCCCTGAAGAGGATGAAGAATCGTCTTCGGTATGGAACGTTGACCGACGCGAAACCGATTTGTTCGATGAGGTACTAAATTCGCTGCCCGCCGACGTAGAAGAACGTCGCAAAAGTGACCCGTTTGAGGATTTGGTCAACTCCATGCGCTCCGGTCGGCCTCACCAACCGCTCCCGGCGCGGCGTTCGGAATATGTCGAGTTTGTGTTCAAGGGTGGGCTAGAATCGCTGTTCGAGCAAATTGATCGTGCTGCTAAACCTCAAGAACCACAGGACGAAAGCAGCCGAACCTTCCAGAAATTAGCACGGGAAGAACCTCCGCAGCCTCGCTTTGAGGAAAGCGGCACGGTTGGCGATTTGATTACGGGTGTAGGCGATCACGGTTTCCGCGAAGTTTTGTCGATACTGCGCGACGAACCTCTCCCACCGATCAAGCCAGAAGCCCTATTTCGTTCACAGGCGCACCTTGTGCCAACACCGCCGCCTATGGACTTCAATTTTGATGATGACGACGATGATCAGGATGAATCTCCGGCAAAGGCGATCCTCGCGCAAGCCCTTGAACAATCCAACGAGGGGTTTTCGCTCGAAGAACTGCTGTCCAACATCGAACGACAGTTACCGCGCCATCGCCCGCGTGTGCAGCCGCTCCCGTCATGGGTAAAAGAGAGTCAAGAACGCGGCGACAGCGGTAAGTTCCTGACGACTGAACCCGATTTCCTACCCGAATCGCTGCCACCCATTGACGCTGGTGACGACTATAACAGCCAGTTTGTGGAACAACTCACGATACCGTCAAAGGGACAGCCCATCGAGGCAATCCCCGACGAAACGCAATGGCTCGATGAACCCTCGCTGGAACGCGGCGATACGCTTATGACCACGCCGCCCGCAGAGCAAACCATCTTTGAACCGGAACTTCCCTCCGACGAGGAATGGAACGCGCCTGAAACGTACAGCTATTCCAAGCCGTACCCGCCGCCACCCGACGATCTACCCGAATTCCCCGCGCTGGTGACGGAGAATTTCAACACGTCGTTTGAACTGCTGGCAGCGTTCGAGGTGGTAGAAGATAAGCCGTTGGACGAAGACCGCTACGATTTCACGGTGGGTAGAGCGCCTGTCGCTCCCTCAGCCGCCGCAGATGACCCGCGCATTGGACAATTGGCGCTCAGTTTGACCGAAGCGTCGCTCGAATTGACCGCTGAGGCAACTTTGCTCACGCGGCACGGTGAGATCGTCGCCTATGCGGGACAAATGGCAGAGGATGAAGTGTCGGAAATCCGTCCGTTTATTCCGGTGGATGCATCCAACATTCCGTCAGGGTCGAATATCCGCTTTGTGAGCGCGAAAGACAGCCCCAAAAACTACATGCTTTATTCGGCAATCACCGAAGATGATTTGATCATCTCACTGGTGTTCGCCTCTACGACACCGCTCCGCGATATTCGGCGGCAGGGTCAGCGGTTGGTTGAAGCCCTTCATACCGTCCCCGAAATGTCCTCCGCGCCTGTGGAAATGCCTCCTGCGCTCATGGAACCCATTGAGGTGGGAACACGGTCAGCCTTTACGTATGTGTGGCTGCTTGAAGACGCCTCCGTTGCGCTTGACTCGTCCGTCGGGCAAGCGATCAACACGGGTTTACACATGCAGTTAGGCGAACGCGGCTGGCTGATTCACGATCTACGGATCGAGGAAGATTATATCTACCTGTTAGCCGAAGTTCCCGGCGATACCATGCCCTACGAAACGATCCGCGATTTGAAACGACGTTCGGGAGAAATCGCGCATTCGCAAAACTCCGAACTTGACGCTGAACTGCTGTGGTCAGATGGGTATCTCGTGGTTGCGCCCGGACGCCCGCTCGATGTAGACGAGATTCAACAGTTCATCAACTTCGAGCGTATGGGCTAATAGTAGCGCGTGATGAGTAACTCACCTTACGCAGATCGTTATTTCTGACCCCACCCCCGACCCCTCCCCGAATTCGAGGAGGGGAGCAAGCAGACTCGTGTTTGCGCCCTCCCCTGAATTCGGGGGAGGGAGGCGAGCGCAGTGAGCGGGGTGGGGGTCAAACTGATACCCTGCGTAAGGTGAGTGAGTAATTGACGAAAAGACTCGGCATATGTTTATCTCAAGAACATTTATTGTAGGGGTGGGGCAACGTCCCCACCCACACCAACGGGCGCCCACATAGGGTCGCCCCTACACAAATTGGTATTTCCAGACATTACGTTTGACGGTATAATTTAGCTCTTATGTTCGCTCGCTGGAAGGGAATGCCATGACTTCTCGCCCGATGTTTTATATTCTGGATGGTCACGCGCTGGCGTACCGTCATTACTTTGCGATGGGCAAGGCAAATTCGTTTTCGACGAGCGGCGGCAAACCGACCAGCGCGATTTTCGGGTTTGCAAAGGCGCTGATGGACATTCTGGAAAAGGATCAGCCCGCCTATATCGCGGTGGCGTTCGACGAGGGTTTGAGCGGGCGCGAACTGGTCTATCCAGCGTACAAAGCGCAGCGCGAAGCCATGCCGGATGATCTCAGCGAGCAAATCGGGCAGATTCAAACGCTGGTTGAGGCGTTCAACATCCCCATTTTGACTCGCCCCGACACCGAAGCCGACGACATTATTGGCACGATCACCCGACAGGCTGAGGCTCAAGGCGTGCATGTTCGCATCGTGACGGGTGACAGAGACATTTTCCAGTTGATCACCGAAGGCGTCACCGTGCGCTATTCGACCTCACAACCGAAAGCGCCCGTCGAAATCTACGATCTGGCGCGATTCCGGGAACGGTTTGGTTTTGAACCGCCCCAACTGATCGACTATAAGGCGCTGGTGGGCGACGCATCGGACAATATTCCCGGTGTGGCGGGCGTGGGGGAAAAGACCGCCACCGATTTGATCAAAGCCTATGGGACGCTCGACAATATTTACGCG
>JBBQRJ010000315.1:0-6018 GCA_038214955.1 Aggregatilineales bacterium
GTCAAGGGCTTGACGCGGCGCGGGGAAAACTTGCGGGAATTTCTCGCACAACGTTTGCACAATTTCCCCCTGTGAGCGAGTCCCGTCCATGAGCGAAAGCACCAGCGAGTCGATTTGCCCTTCTAGGTTGAGCGACGGCACAAATTTATCGGATGAGCGGCGCACAATATCCGGTGACAGCGGCGTCGAGTAGAACGTTGACTGCTTGTAACTCGCTTTTGCCGTGCCGTCTGCACCCATGACGCGGGTTTCCCATGTCCACAGGTAATAACCCTTGTTAAGGTAGGCGCTGATGTTCGCATTGATGGTATCGCCCGCCGCGATTTCTACGGGCTTATCCAGGGGGAAGAAGGTTTGCCCATAGACAACGGGCGGCTGACCGGGGGCGCTCGAAAAGCCAATCTCATCCAGCAGCACCGAGTCGAACCATGCGCCGTACCCGTAGAGCGTTCCCGCGTGGTCGGCTGTCCATGTGAGCGCGTTGCTGTAATTCGTCTCTGTGAGCGTGCGGTAATCGAGTGTGACCCACACTTGCGCGGGCATCAACAGGTGAGCGGGCGCAATATCGGCACGCTGCCACGTATTGACCACACTTTTTCGGGTCGTTTCCATTGCTAAGTTGTAGGCTGCGCCGGGAACGCGGAATCCCTCGTAGATGGCTTCCTCACCGACAGGCGCAAAGTAGATCGTGTCGGATTGCGGGATTTGCACGCCCCCCGGCTTGAGCAAGCGTTTGCGCCCGTCCATGATCGTCGGCAAGTGCGTTCCAAACAGGGGCAAGCCGCCGCGCAAGTCCGAGAACAGCACATCTGCCTGCTCTGGCAATTGGATATGCTGCGAATTCTGGCGGATCAAGACGACGCGATCCGCGACACCATGCGCCTTGATTTCTTCCCGCGCAAGATCAATTGCGGGGGATGTTTCGAGCGCATACACCTTGCTTGCGCCCATTTGCGCGGCAAGGATAGCGAATGCGCCTGTTCCCGTGCCGATCTCCACGACGACTGCACCCGGCGTGATCGAACGACGCAGCGCCTCGACATACCCATCAGCGCGGGGGCTGCGCCGAACCATCCTGCCATATTGATAAATTGTGTACGAGTCGTAATGGCTCATCGTGGGTTCTCCTTCATGTGTCGCGGAGATGATACCACACGGTCAATGGTTGAGTAGGGACGCCCCATTGGGCGTCCGCGCACAATCAACAGAGGAAACGGACGCGCCGTTGGGCGTCCCTACAACGTGGATTCGTATTATTTCTTGAGTTGGGTGATGAACTGCTTGCGGAACTTGGCGACCTTCGGCGCAACGATTACGCGGCAGTACCCTTGAAACGGGTTGCGGGCGAAATACTCTTGATGATAGTCCTCCGCCATGAAGAACTGTTTGAACTCGGTGACTTCGGTCACAATCGGGTTGTCCCACAGGTTCGCCGCATTCAATTCGGTGATCGCCTGTTCGGTGATCACCTTCTGTTCAGGCGAGTGATAAAACACGGCGGAGCGGTACTGCGGTCCGACATCTGCGCCCTGACGGTTAAGGGTTGTCGGGTCGTGGATGGTGAAGAACACATTGAGAATGTCCTTGAAGCTCACAAGAGTGTTGTCAAACGTCACCTGAATGACTTCCGCGTGACCCGTCTTTTTGTCGCAAACCGCCTCATAGGTCGGGTTATTGACCCACCCGCCCGAATAGCCCGATACTACATCTGTCACGCCAACCAGGTCATCGTAAACGGCTTCCAAACACCAGAAGCACCCGCCGCCTAGCGTCGCAATTTCTTTGCTCATGTTAACCTCGTGTCTCTATTTCAGGGATACATAAATACAGACGCCTGAGACAAAGATTTCTGACCATAGAGAACACAGAAAACACAGAGAAGCAGGGATTTTCTTAGCGTTCCATCATTTTTCACCCCGTAACTCACCTTACGCAGATCGTTATTTCTGATCCCACCCCCGACCCCTCCCCGAATTCGAGGAGGGGAGCAAGCAGACTCGTGTTTGCGCCCCCCCCTGAATTCGGGGGAGGGAGGCGAGCGCAGCGAGCGGGGTGGGGGTCAAACTGACCCCCTGCGTAAGGTGAGTAACAAGTTAAAAGTGAAGGCAAGAGAAGTTGATTTTACTTTTAACTTTTGACTCGCTTTTCGTCTTTGATTGTAAACCAACCAGCGCGAATCAGCATGGGATTTTTGTAGTGGCGGGCTTGTGCTATCCTTAGGACGTTGATCGACCTCAATAAGGGATCGCATGGCAGAAACATCGTTAGATCGCCTGAGCAGCACCCCCGAAACAGAGACGGAATCACGGGCGGGAGTTGCAAAGGCGACGGGCGTTCTGGCGCTTGGCAATGTCGGCAGTCGTGTTTTAGGGCTGACACGCGAGATCGTCCTCACCAACCTGTTCGGCGCATCCCGTGCGATGGATGCTTTCAACTACGCAATTATCGTCCCCAAAACCCTGTACGACCTGTTGATCGCGGGACACGTCAACAGCGCAATCATCCCCGTCCTCAGTGAAGTCGTCACCCGTGAGGGACAAAAAGCCCTGTGGCAGTTAGTGAGCATCTTGCTCAGTCTCGTCACGCTGATTGTTGCCGTGCTGGTGCTGATTCTGGCGCTGTTCGCCCCTCAGGTGATCGCGCTGGTGAGCAGCGGGTCAGACGCGGCGACTCAAGCCTTAGCAACGGATGTACTTCGATTTGTCTCCCCCGCGATGATCTTCTTAAGTCTGTTCGCCGTGTTGAGCGGCACACTTTACGCGCTGCGACAGTTTACGCTGCCCGCGCTGGCGGGCGTGATGTTCAATGCATCGATTGTGCTTGGCACGCTGATCTTTGCGCCGCCGCTGCAAGCCACCCTGAACGCCTCGCGCATCGGGTGGATGCCGACACGTCCGGCGGAAGGTATTCGCGCCGCCGCGATTGGCTGGTTGATCGGCGCAGTCGTCCAATTTCTGTTACAGCTCCCCGGTTTGCGCGGGGCAGAGTTCCGCATCTCGATCAATTGGCGTCACCCGGCAGTCAGACGAATCGCGCTGCTTTACGCGCCGGTCATGTTCTCGCTCATTCTGGATACGTTCGTGCGGACGTTCAGCTATAACCTCGCCAGTCAAACAGGCGTCGGCAGCGTCAGCTACATGAATTGGGCAACCACGCTGATCCAGTTTCCGCAGGGCTTGGTCGCAACGGCGATCAGCATTGCTATTTTGCCCACGCTCTCGCGGCAGTCCGTTTTGACCGAGGAAAAGGCGTTCAAAGACACGCTCGGACTCGGCTTACGACTGGCGATCACGCTGATTTTGCCCGCAACGCTCGGTTTGTTCGTCCTCGGCACGCCGATCATTCGGCTGTTGTTTGAACATGGGGCTTTCACGCCTAGCGACACAACTATCACGGTGAACGCCTTACGCCTATACCTGATCGGCTTGCCCTTCGCAGCAATCGATCTGCTGCTGGTGTACGCCTTCTACGCGCAGCAAGACACGCTCACCCCGGCGGTGATCGGTTTCGCAAGCCTGTTGTTTTACACGCTGGTCGCGGTGCTGCTGCTGCCGTACTTCGGCTTATTCAGCTTGATGATCGCGGACAGCGCCAAACACATCATGCACGCGCTGATTTCCGGCGCGATCCTCACACGGCGGCTGAAAGGCTTGGGCGATCAACGCCTGTTCATCACCGTGATCAAAACGGGCTTGGCGGCACTGCTCATGAGCGCGGTGGGCATCCTCGCTGAACCCTTCTGGGAACGCTTGATCGGCACATCGGGGTTTATCCGTGAAGCCATCCTTGTGATCGGCGCGGCGGGCTTAAGCGGCGTCGTATTTTTGGGCGTGGCGTTCGTTTTGCGGATCGAAGAACTGCGTTGGTTATGGGAGATGCTAAGAAAGCGTTTACGCTCATAACGCATGAGAAATTGGAGAGCGATTCGCGTATAAGCGGCGTGGATATGCTACTCTCAAGGGGGTACGAGAACCCTCGTCGCTCAAAATTTCACAATGAGTTGTGCCGGACAAATGATGTTGAGACGGTTGTATATTGCTGCGTTTTTGATCCTCGCAGCCTGTCAGATGATGTCGCCCTCACCAACGCCGTCAGCACCCAATCTACAGAATACAGGCGTGGATTCACCCGTCATTACGCCCACGTTGGATCCAACGCCGCTCTGGGCAGAAACCGAAACGAATGGCGTTACCATTGGCTGCTGGCAGCCGAGCGGTTGGACAGTCGATACAACGGACGGAATGCTGCTGGCTGAACACACTGTCTCGCTTGACACGGGCGAACCGATCAGCGGCGCGATGCTCTATATCTTTGTGCCAGAGATGGATAATCTCGAAATCTCGCCCGATGCTGATCAAAACTTCGCTATGACGGTACTGAAACAGGTGGTAGCAAACCCGGAGCATACGGGCGATGATGTCATCATGAGTGAGCTGACCCCCTTTCAGTGGGGCGCACACCAAGCGGCGTATTACCTGTATACCACCCCTGACAGCTTCAATTCTATCGTGATAGGCATTGCGCTGCCGAACGATCACGAACGCCTCGTCGTGATCAACGCGACCATGCCCATGAACCAAGCGCGGCAAATGCGCGACATGCTCCCGCGTCTGCTCAACGATTTGACGATCAACGGTGTGATGCTTGGAAGTGCCGCGCTTGCTGCGCTGCCTAATCCGCTCGAATTTCCGTACTACCCGCACACCTAATCAGCTTAGGTCAACAATGATCCCACCGCGTTCAGACCGTCTAAGCCTAGCTGATCTGGCACGAGGATCACGCTTGCAGCCCCCGCCTCGATCAAAGTTTGGATGCTCTCGCGGCATTCGTCCGGTGTTCCCGCGATGGTCATTTCTTTGATCCACGTATCTGGTAGTTCCGCTTCAATTTTGGCGCGTCCACCGCTTTGACGGAGCGCGTCCAATTCGGCATCGATGCCTAAAGCGCGGGTGTAGTCGTTGTTCCCATGCGCCAGCCAATCCGCGATCATCGGACGCAAGCGGTTACGGGCGGCGACCCCATCTGCATCTACGGCGAACAGCATATACACGTAAATCGGATGCGGCGTACCCGTGCGCCCGGCGTCGGCTTGCCCCTGCGTGATTTGCTCCCGCGCCCAGCGCACATAAGCGGGCGATGCTAACTCTGCAAGCAGTGTGCCATCGGCATAGCGACCCGACGCCATCAGCGATTTGGGTCCGCGCACGCCAAGCAGCACAGGCGGGATTTGAGTCGGCGGGAATTCCAATTTCACCTGATCAAGCTGCACATGATCGCCGGAAAAAGTTACTTCTTCCCCTGCGAGTAATCGCCGCACAACTTCGGATGTTTCGCTCAACGCGGCAAGCTGTGACTTGGGGAACGCGCCGATCTGCTTCATCCAGTTCGCCATACCATGACCGATCCCCGCGAGGAAACGTCCCGGATACGTCCGCGCTAACGTAGCGATCTCCATGGCGGTGAAAGCGGCGTTACGGGCAACAGCGGGCATGATCCCCAAGCCAACGGGGATTGAGCGGGTGACGGCAAGCGCAATCGCCGCCGATGCGATCCCGCTGGCGTAAAAACAGTCCTCGACCATCCACAATTCGCTGATGCCAATTTCTTCAGCGCGGCGTGCGAAATCGGGCAGTGATTCCGGTGGGTTTTCACGGCGAAACATGATTCCGATTTGGGGGTTCGTGGATTGGGGCATGGGGGCGAGTCCTTTGGTTTGGGTGAGACGATATGAGTCTACTATAGCGTGTTTGCCAGACGCTAAAGCAATCCGGCAAGGGGTAGTAAGCCCGCTAAAGAGGGCTGTTTAGCCCCGTTCACGGGGCTTTCTTCTATAGCTGGAGGCTTTGAGCCTCTAGCGGCATAGAAAAAGTCGCTCCTGAGAGGGGTTGGGGTGAGGTTGTATTAGTGAATTTGAACTAAAGACTCCTGAGCTAACCTTGTTTGTGAAATTGGGTGTTTGTCAAAATTCAAAAATCATCCTATTCTGTATTTGTTCAAACATTCACAAGTGAATAGGAT
>JBBQRJ010000316.1:0-5940 GCA_038214955.1 Aggregatilineales bacterium
AGGCGATGTCATTGAGGGGGTGCTTGGCGGCTTACAGGTGATTCCCACGCCGGGACATGCGTTAGGGCAAATCGCGTTTTATCAGCCGCAGCTCAAGCTGATCATTCTAGGCGATACGATGATGCGTTTTTTCGGGCTGCGCCTACCGCTCATCCCCGCAACAATGAACATGACACAAGCCAAAGAGTCGATCCGCAAGTTGTGTGACATGGACATCGAAATCGCGTGTTTCGGGCATGGCGAACCGATCTTGCAAGGCGCAGGCGATCAAATTCGCGCCTTTGCCCGCAAACTTGGAATCCTTTGATCGGGTGTTGCTCTGTCTTCTGATTGCGCTATACTCATTCGACTTGTTCACATTATCACAAATAGGCGCTCAAGAGAGGAACATATGAGCAAAATAGGCTTTTTGCTGCTGGCTGTACTAGCAGCAGTCTTTGCCGCTGCGTGCGGCACAGTGGCGACTCCTGAATGGGCGGCAGAAGCACAGGAAACGCGGGCGGTACTTCTCGTGACCGATGAGCATTTGACTGCCATCGCACCGACCCTCACACCCACTCCGATTCCGCCAACGGTTACGCCCGTTCCGCCGACGGCGACTCCTGTCCCACCCACCGCAACAACGGTTCCGCCGACGGAAGCCCCCACCCAACCGCCACCCCCGCCGACTGAACTGCCGCCCCCGCCCGCCGCGAACGAAGCGCCAGAAGGCGATCCTGCAAACGGTCAGGTGTTGTTTAATACACAGAAAGAAACCGCCAACGGTGTGTGGATGTGTTCACAGTGCCATTCAGTCACAGCCGACGAAATGCGTTTGATTGGACCCGGTTTATGGAATGTGAGTGTACATGCAGAGACGCGCATCCCCGGCACAGAGGCTTTGGATTACATCCATACTTCGATTGTTGCGCCCAATGAATTTATCGCTCCCGGCGATCCGCCCTATCCTCAAGGCTTAATGCCGCAGAACTACGGGGAAGTGTTCACCGAAGAAGAAATCAACGACTTGGTTGCCTACCTGGTCACGTTAAAGGACTAAGAACAGGACTGAGTCAAAGAAGGACTGAGGACTGAGAAAGTACAGGGGAACCGTTATTGGGGAGTGTCTAAAGACGGACGGAATAGTTTCCGTCCCTACGAAAATCTGCCTGTAGGGACGCGATACATCGCGTCCGTCCTTTCGAGAGTAGACACTCCCCGTTATTTTTCATCCCTGATCTTTTTCTCAGTCCTTTAACCTCAGTCCTCAGTCCTTCTTTTAGAGCCGTACCGTTTCGCCTTCATCATCATCCCGCAGCGTGAGATCAGGCTCGGTCAGCGGCAGCGTGAAATAAACCGCCGTCCCGACTCCCGGCGAACTGCGAAGGGTGATCGCCCCACCGTGCGCCTCAATGATCGTCTTGCTAATCGTCAAGCCCTGCCCCGTTCCCGGCACACGCAAAGGGCGTCCATTCTTTGCCACCGGGTTTCCCCGATAGAAGCGCGTGAAAATATACGCTAGTTCTTCGGCGGCAATCCCCGCGCCGTTATCACGTACCCGTAACCGCGCCATGCCGTCTTCTTCGCCTTTGATCTCCAGCGTGATCATGCCGCCGGGGGGCGTGTACTTGATCGCGTTATCGACGACATTCCCAAGCGCCCAACGCAAGCGGCGTTCATCCCCCATGATGTACAAACCGGGACGTTCAACATTCACCTTGACCTCGATATTCGCCGCGCCCGCCGCCGGACGCCATTCGTTCGCAATCGCGTAGATCAGTGTTTCAAGCGGCAGGGGTCGCTGTGCCGCTTTGACCGCTTCGGCGTCAATCTCGGCATTGATCTCGCGCATCTCCACGATCACTTTTTGCAGCGTGCCAGCGTGCCGCCCGATCTCGCGTGCAAACTGGCGATCCCCAATTTTCGCGGCTTCCGTCAGCGGGTCGCTGACTTCGCTCACCAGTTGATTCAACAGCAGTTCGCGGGCATGTTCGCGTTTTGCTTCTTCGGTGATGTCGCGCACAATCGTCACCATGCCGACGCGCTGTTCCGCCATCGACATCACAGCAACCGATTGGGCGCTGAGTGTTCGTCCATCCGTCTCAATGCGCCGCGCATCGCCTAACGTGCGTAAACCCGGCGCAATCGGTGTGCCAAGCGTATCGGTAAAATGAGCAGTCGCGGCTTGGGTGAGCGCCTGTTCTGTCTTGAGCAAACTTTTCGCACGGTCATTCATAAACGTGACGCTGCCGCTCATGTCCTGCACAACAATCCCATCGGGGAGCGCCTCTAGCACACCGCTGAGGTGCGCGATCTCCCGCCGTTGACGCCGCAGCGAATCGCGTAAGCCGTCGTGACGTTCGCGCACTTTATCCGCGTACACATCTAATGCCCGCCCCAACGCGCCAATCTCATCACGCGGGATCATGCCCGTGCGTGCTTCGAGATCACCCTGCGCTAACGCCTCTGCCACACGTCGCACCTTGTTCACGCGATCTAAGATGAGCGTGGAAATAGCGAACAACACAATCACCATTGCCGCCGCCACCGTGACCAGCGTAAGTGCAATCAACTGCTGCATCGCCTCCACTGCGAACGGAGCATTTTCGGGGAGCATCACCACAGCCAGCGTATTTTCTTCCAACGAGAATGTTTCACCCAGATAAACCCGTTCGTTGATGATCGGCGTTTGTACCGCCCCATCCTGAATGAGCGGGATAAAATCAGCGGGCATATCAGAAATAGTCGATCCAATAAGGACGCCCGCTCGAAACAGCGCAACATCTACAATAGTCGAGCCGCGTAAAATCGTCAGCGCCGCCTCAATCTGATTTGCACGAAGGGAACCGATGGCATCCTCTGCCCGTGACAGCACATCATTTCGCGCCGTCCGAAGCAAGTTCAACCGTGATATTTCCGCCCCGTTGGACAAACTGCGTGACAGCGCATATACGGAAACCATCGTGAGGATCAAAATCACGACGAAGGACGGGACAATCAAGCGCCAGCGCAAAGAGACAAAACGGGTTGACGATGCGGTCATGGAAACCCCTTAGGAGATAACACCTTTTATTATCCTATAGATTGCGTTTGAACACCAACCCTACGCCTCTCTGCTTCTTGGGAGAGGCGTGGGGCTAATCATTAAGCGATTGCGCCCCATATTTTAGAGTCTGTTTAAAAACCTTTGCCTAACTCTTGATAATCTGCAGGTACTCTAAGCGTATTGTCCATGTGGGGAGATAAAGTGCTGTGGAACTCAATGGTCGCGCTGACCTGCACATGCACACGAATGTCAGTGATGGTACAGGCACGGTTCAACAAGTCCTTGATCAAGTTGCCCGTAAGGGGTTATTGGATGTGATCGCCATTACTGACCATGATCGTTTAAGTGCGAGTCTGTGGGCGTATCAGCACAAAGACAACTATCCGTTTGACATCGTTCCCGGTTTGGAAGTCACCACTACCGAAGGTCATGTTCTCGGTTTGTGGGTAACCGAATCGATCAAGAAAGGCATGTCGCTGGCAGAAACCGTTTCTGCCATTCACGATCAAGGCGGAATCGCCGTCCTCGCTCACCCGTTTGAGATCACGATTGCGCCGCACACTTTCCGGCGTTACTTATTGCAACCAGAGGGGTTAATGCAAATAGGAATAGATGCCGTCGAGGTTTTCAACGCGGGTGCATTTACACGGGGCTGCAATTGGCTTGCGAAACGTGTTTTCAGCCGCCTAGACCTTCCGCAGTTGGGAAACAGCGACGCGCATACGCCTGATTGTATTGGCACAGGATATACCTGTTTCAAAGGCAAAACGGCGGCAGACCTGCGCGAATCGATTGTGCAGGGATGGACGACGGCTGAGGGAAAACGATGGCCAGTCATCACCTACTTGAAGCTTATGAACACAACGATTCAGTGGCATCGGAGCGGCTGTTCGGAGACGAACGCACCTTCGATTCACCCAACCTTGACGTAGTGTTCCAGAAGGTTAAACGAGTCGCCATCTTTGCGGAAGCATTTTTACCCAAAGTAGATGGCGTCTCTAAGACCGCTTATTTGACACTGCGTTATCTCCAGCAAACTGGGCGCGAAGTGATCGTGTTCGCCCCGGACATTGCACCGTCTTCGGTCAACGGCAGTCCGGTGATTCCTCTGCCGTCACTTGGGTTTAGGGCAGCCCCCGAAACGCGGATCGCACTGCCGCATCCGTTGGTAGTGCAGCACATCACCGACTTTAAGCCCGACTTGATCCACCTGTTCAGCCCTGCTGTGCTTTCCATGAGCGGGATGCTGGTTGGACGGCAGGTCAACGTTCCGGTGATCGCCAACTATCAAACCGACCTCCCAAGCTACGCTGCACATTATGGAATGCCCTTCTTTAGCGGATTCGTCAACGATTGGCTGCGCTTGATTCACAACGGCTGCCATTTGACGCTTGTCCCCTCGAATTACACGCTGCGTGAACTACGCGGGAGCGGGTATCACCGCTTGCGCCGCTGGGGACGCGGAGTCAACGGCGAACGATTCAACCCCGCCCGCCGCAGTCAAGCCATGCGAGATCGTCTGCTCCATGGGCGTGACCCCGACTCGCTGCTGTGCATCTATGTGGGGCGTTTAGCGAACGAAAAGCGGGTCGATTTGCTGTTAGAAGTGGCTCGCACGCCGGGAGTCACGCTGACGATCATCGGGGATGGTGCGTTACGTCCCGAACTCGAAACGCTGTTCACTGGCACAAATACGCATTTCACGGGTTACCTGTACGGTGATGACCTTGCGGACGCCTACGCCAGCGCCGACGCCTTCTTCTTCACGGGCGTTAGCGAAACGTTCGGTCAAGTGGTGCAAGAGGCGCTGACCTCCGGTTTACCCGCCGTGATCATCAACCAAGGCGGCATTACCGATCTGGTTGATCATGGAGTGAACGGTTTCATTTGCACGGACGATCCCGCTGATTTTGCTGAAGCGGCACGGGTGCTGCGCGATGATCCGGCGCTTCGCCTGCAAATGTCCATGCACGCTCGTTCAATTGCGGATCGCAACCCCTGGACGGCGATCATGGCACAACTTGAGGGTTACTACGAAGAAGCCTACACTTTGAACGAACGTATGAATCGCGTGTACCCGCCGCGCTGGAACTTCCTGAGTTGGCGCATGAGGAGACTGAATTGACGCAGCGCAAAACCGTAGCACTCATCGCGCACGACAACAAAAAAGACGACATGATCGCGTTTGCTCAAGAACACCGCAACGTTTTACTGCGCTATGACTTGATCGGCACAGGCACAACAGGCAAGCTCATCAGCGAGCGCGTCGGCTTAACAGTGGAGCGCATGTTATCGGGACCCATCGGCGGTGACGCGCAGATCGCGGCGCGTGTGGCAGAAGGCAAAATCGAAGCCGTGTTCTTCTTCATCGACGCCATGGACAAGCACCCACACGACCCCGACATCAATTCGCTGCTGCGAATTTGCAACATCCATAATGTGCCGCTGGCGACCAATCCGGCAACCGCCGCGTACATCATTTCGACCAAAGCCCTTTAAAGACAAAGACTCAACGCAAAGACGCTAAGTCGGAAAGACGCTAAGAAAAGCAGTTTGATTAACTTTCTTTGCGCCTTTGCGTCCTTGCGTCTTTGCGTTGAGTCTTTTCCTTTCTTTTCTTTCTTTCATTCCAGTCTTAAACCCCCTGGCATTTGAGTCCCCTCAACTTCGCTGATCGGCGTGGCGCTTGGAACGGGGAACGCTGGCAGCGGATCACCCGTCAGCCAGTGAATGTCACTTTTGCGAACGCGATCCCCCGCGACACACTGCGCCCGCCCGCCAAGCCCTTGAACGCAAATACGGCTGTATTCCAGCGGACTCAAGACATAGGCGAGGCGCGTTCCATCAGGCGACCACTCGAAATCGCCAATACTGTTGGTCTGCCCGCTTCGCGTGATCTGCACGGTGATCCCATG
>JBBQRJ010000317.1:0-5933 GCA_038214955.1 Aggregatilineales bacterium
TGCTTCCACTAGCCGGAAGCTAACACACATAACATTTCCTTTAATGTGCGTTAATCTAGTCACAGTTTTTTCTTAATGCTGTTCCTCTACACTGCCTACCTGTTGCGTATTGACGCAGTGGTTTTTGAGGAGAAATAAGTCATGCTGAACCGTAAAACCGGTCTTTCAATGTTTTTCTGTGTTGTAATGATGAGCCTGTTGATGGTCGTTCCGGCGTTCGCTCAGGAACCAATCAACGTTCCTGTATGGATTGCCTTCACCGACGCCAATCGTCTCGGTTGGGCGCAAGATCGCGCTGCCGAATTCAACGAGATGTTCCCGCAATACAATGTCTCCGTTGAAGGCTACGCCAACTACGAAGAACTGTTTGCTGCGACGGCGCTTGCCTCCGAACAAGACAGCCTGCCCGCAATTGTGCAGTATTTTGAAGTGGCAACGCAGGACGCTCGTGACAGCGGCTACTTCAAGTCGATTGCCGAAGCGTTGGCAGGTCGAACCGAAGTCAACGGCATTGCGGTGAATATGGATGACTTCATTGCTCCCGTCGCCGCATACTACACACTTGACGGTCAGTTTACGTCAATGCCGTGGAATACATCGTCGGCAATTTGGTTCTCGAACATGAACATCCTCAGCGAAGCGGGCATCGACACCCCCCCGGCGACTTGGGGCGAAATTGAAGCTGCTTGCGAAGCGATCATGGCGTTGGAAAATGCGCCAGAATACTGCTTCACATGGCCCAATCACGGCTGGTTCTTTGAACAATGGCTGGCACAGGAAGATGGAACGTTCGCCAACAATGACAATGGTCGTACTGAACGCGCCACCGAAGTCACGTTTAACAGTGAAGCGGGCGTTGCCGTCCTCACATGGTTGCAGGACATGCACGATCAGGGTTATCTCTACTACAGCGGCGCTCAGGGCGGCGACTCATGGGGAACCGTGGATCAGGCATTTGGCGCGGGGCAAGTAGCGATGGCGGCTTACAGCAGCAGCGACACCCGCGTTTACACCGAAACAGGCGCCGCGAATGGCGTTGATGTTCGTGCGTCTTTCCTGCCTTACAACGACGAAACAGGTTGGACGGGCAATTTGATCGGCGGCGCGAGCCTGTGGCTCGTGGACGGTCTGTCAACAGAAGTTGAAGACGGTGCGCTATCCTTCCTCCTGTTCCTGTCGAGCACCGAAAACGCGGCGTCGTGGCATCAACTGACGGGCTACATTGCTATCCGCGAAAGCGCCATTGATCTGTTGACCGAACAGGGCTGGTTCGACGAAAACCCGAACTTCCGTGTCGCGTCGGATCAACTGTCACAAAGCACGATTACCCCTGCTACCAGTGGTGCATTGGTCGGCGCGTTCCCATCAATCCGCAACGTGGTTACGCAAGCGATTGATACCGTGCTGCTCACACCCGATGCTGATCCCGCAACAGTACTGGACGAAGCGGCAGCGGAAGCCAACACCATTCTGAGCGAATACAACCTGCTCAACGCGGAATAACTCAATTTCTATCGTATCATGTCGTAGGGGCAAGCAGCTTTGCCCCTCGACTTTTTTATAGCGGATTTGCCTTATGCCTCTCGTAATTTTAGCGGCAGCGGCGCTCATCGGTGCGGCGATAATGGGCGTCCGTTTCCAACGCCTCAAGCAGTCGGTCATGTTTGGTGTGACACTCGGCGCATTGTCGGGCGCGGCAGGGTCGCTCCTGTTCATGCTCCCGCTCAACTACTGCACCTTTGAACCTGAACGCAAGCCCGCCGATTTCGTGCTAGGCGTGTTGTTGATCGCACTGGGCATGGTCATTGTCATGCTTCCGATCTACTGGCTCGTCATACGCTTGCTCCAGCGTCAGCCGCTTTTCGCCTCTGGCTTTCTACAGGGCGCGTTCAAAGGCTGGCTCATGCCGATTGTGCTGCTCCTCCCGACCCTGATCATTCTGGCGTTATTCCTCTATTATCCGTCGCTGGACACGTTTCGCCTTTCGACGCTGCTTGCCCGTTTGGGCGCACGACGGACAGTGTTCATCTGTGTGGACAACTTCACCAGCCTTGTCGGTGATTCGCAGTATGGACAAGCGGTTCTCACCACGTTCGGCATGTCCATTGCGATTGTCGTGATAGGCTTGGGGTTGTCGCTCTTGATAGCGACCATGGCATACCTGCCGATCAAAGGGGCGCGTATTTACCGCACGCTGTTGATTTGGCCCTACGC
Organism: Aggregatilineales bacterium; assembly: GCA_038214955.1. GTDB lineage: Bacteria > Chloroflexota > Anaerolineae > Aggregatilineales > Phototrophicaceae > Flexifilum. The sequence continues at coordinate 2,215 of JBBQRJ010000317.1, forward strand.
TATTTCACCGGTTGTCGCGGGGGTGATCTTCCTTCTATTGTTTAATCCTGCTGGCGGAATCGTCAATTATTTCTTGAATGGGGTATTCGGCTTTACGATCCCGTGGCTCAACAACCCAACCGCCGCGCCCTGGGCGGTGATTATCGCTAGTGTGTGGAAATCATTGGGTTTCAATATTCTGTTTTATATCGCGGGGTTGCAAAACGTCCCCAAAGATTTGATCGAAGCGGGTTCAATTGACGGCGCAAACGCCCTTCAACGTTTCCGCCACATTGTGATTCCGTTACTCTCCCCGATCACTTTTTTCTTGATCATCACCAACATGACCTATGCCTTTTTCGAGAGTTTCGGCACGATTGATGCTTTAACCAACGGTGGACCGCTTCATGCGACATCCACATTGATGTATCGCATTTACGAAGTCGGCATCCAAAACAACGATCTGGGCAAAGCGTCCGCACAGTCGATTATTCTGTTCGTCATGGTAATCGGGCTGACCCTCATTCAGTTCCGTTCCGCCGACACGCGCATCACTTACGGAGCTTAAACATGGCAGAGCAAACTCAAACGTTGATCATGGCAGAGCAAACGACGGGGCTGGCGCGTTGGCTGCCAAAACGCTGGTATGTGCATCTCATTTTGATCGTTGCTTGCCTCTTAATTGGCTTCCCTCTGTTCTACGCCATGCTGGTTGGCACACAAACGAACGCCGAGGTCTTCAGTTACCAATTCACACCCGGTTCAGCCTTCGCTGCCAATTGGGATATTGTGATGAATCTCGCCAAGCTGCCCCGCTATATGATCAACAGCATTTTCATTGCGATTGCAGTGACGGTTGGCAAAACACTGCTCTCGCTGTTGGCAGGGTTGGCGTTCGTGTATTTCCGATTTCCGGGCAAATGGCTGGTGTTTGGTTTTGTCCTCATCACGCTCATGATGCCTACCGAAATTTTGCTTATTGCGCTGTTTCGCTTCATCAACACGCTAGGATGGGGCAATTCCTACGTGGCATTGATCGTCCCGTTTCTCGCCAGCGCGACAGGGGCGTTTTTGTTTCGACAGCACTTCGCCAACATTCCCGCCGAGCTATCCGAAGCCGCGCAGCTCGATGGGGCGACGCCGCTTCAATTCCTGTTTCGAGTACTCGTCCCCATGAGTTGGAACACCATCGGTGCGCTTGCGGTGATCCAGTTTGTTTATATGTGGAATATGTATATTTGGCCCGCCTTAATCATTCAAGGGCAGGAAAGACAGGTTGTGCAGGTGGGGTTGCGAACATTGGCAGGTGGGGATCAAGCGACGAGTTTTGGTCCGCTCATGCTTGGCGCGGTGATCGCCAGCATTCCACCCGTGATCGTCTTTCTGCTGTTACAAAAGCAGTTCATGAGCGGCTTTGCGCTGACACGCGACAAGTAGTCATCAGTGGAGACTCCATGAGCGTCACCTTCGTTCATATCAGCGACACCCACATTAGCACCAACGCAGCCTATACGGGCAAATATGGAAGGTATCCTGCGAACTTAGGCGCTTATGCGCTCGTCAAACACATCAATGAATTACCCTTCAATGTCGATTTTGTTCTGCATACCGGCGATGTGATCTACGATCCTGATGAAAGTGCTTATGCTATTGCCGCCGACATCTTTTCACGGTTGAGATTCCCTATCTTCTATGTGGCAGGCAATCACGATCACGCTGTAGGTTTGCAGACATCCCTGCTAAACCGCGCTGAAAGCGAGTTGCAATACCCCCTTCATTACGAGTACGACATCAAAGGGGTGCAAATTGTGGGCATTGACAGCAACGGTCCGGCTACGTTACCCGCCGGATATGTCATCCCGCAGCAGTTGGACTTTCTCAATCGCATCTGTTCAACGAATGATCAGCGTCCTCTCATTGTCGGCATACATCATAATGTCGTCAAAGTGGGGTTTGACTGGTTAGATAACTATATGGGTACGAAGAATGGGGATGATGTACACGCGGTGCTGCTGCAAGCACGTCATCGTCTTCGGGGAGTATTCACAGGACATATTCATCAAAATTTGGATGTGGTGCAAGACGGCATACTCTACAGTTCTGCATTGTCGTCATGGTTTCAGTTCATCGCCTATGAGGGAATGGAAAAGACCACAATCGATGATGTGTCTTTACCGGGTTTCAGCGTTGTAAAGCTGGCTAAAGACCAGACACTCATCCGTCGTTACTACTTTCCACGTCCAGAATAAGATGTGGTTTCCTATACTAGCACGACGCTTCTGCTGAGGATCGCGGTAGTAAGTACGCATCAGCTTTCGATACCCGTAACCCAAAAAACTCTGGTTACGAGAGAAACTGAGCTAGGCAGCGTCGCGGTAGTAATACTTGATGATGCCTAAGATGGTGCGGCAATGAATGGCTCCGGCTAACTTTCTATCCGGTTGTGGCACTGGAGTTTGTTGCCCGGTACTTTGATGAGTGCGGGCGTTGTTGTGGTAATCAACATAGTCTCGCATCCCACGCCGCAGGTGCGCTTCATTCAGAATAATCAGATATGAGCTTCATCCCATCGAGTGGAACAAAAGTTTATCCTGAATAAACTGTTGTTCAAACTGGTCAGGACTGAGATAACCGAGGTCGGAATGCAATCGCCGCCGGTTATACCAGCTTCCAAATAGGCAAAGAGTTCGGTTCGTGCAACTTGTCGTGAGAGCGCGAATCGGCGTGCGTAATACCTCAATGCCGCTTGCTGCACGAGCAAACTCAGTGCCAAATTCGCGGTCATTATCGCGGATCAAGAAGCGCGGACACGTGTCGAACGGCATGACTTCGCGCAGTTGCTGGGCAACCCAAACGTCAGTTGGGGAGTATGTGACAGCGAAATGCACGACACGACGGAAACCCAACTCGATGATGAAGAAGACAAACAGGCGGCGGAACCACAGGTTGTAGGTCTGGAGAAAATCACAAGCCCAGATCTCATGGGCGTGATTCTTCAGAAAGGTTCCCCAAGGTTGCGTCGGTTTTCGAGGCGGTCGGGTGGGGCGGACTTGAGGGATGTAGCGAGCGACGGTTCGTTTGGCAAGCGGGAAGCCGAGATTGCACAGTTCATCCTGAATGCGTTTGGTTCCTCACAGCCGATTATCCAGTGCCATCGTGTGGATGAGCGCGATGACCTCTGAAGCGATGCGAGGTAGGCGTCGTTTCACGTTGGACTTGTGTCGCCAAAACAGGCGGAAACCTTGTCGATGCCCGCTGAGCAGCGCATCCCTCCATCTCATCAGTCGGCTGGCGAACAAGACCAGCAGTCCACGATCCAAAGGGGTGAGTGTGGGGGCATCTGGTCTGTCGCCGTAGAATCACCAACTCACCTTACGCAGATCGTTATTTCTGACCCCACCCCCGACCCCTCCCCGAATTCGAGGAGGGGAGCAAGCAGACTCCTGTTTGCTCCCTCCCCTGAATTCGGGGGAGGGAGGCGAGCGCAGCGAGCGGGGTGGGGGTCAAACCGACACCCTGCGTAAGGTGAGTCACTAACTGCTGGCGCAGAAACGTGTTCTCAGCGATCAACTCAGATTTACTGCGTGTAACGTCCATCACGGCACCAAGGGTTGGATGGATGATAGCCGGTTGCAGACAACGCTTGAAGTATCGCTCGATGGGCGCGATAATACGGACGAACAGTTGATGAAAGCGGCGTTGCAGGAATTGACGACGCATCGGTTACTGGAGGTGCTGTG
>JBBQRJ010000318.1:0-5924 GCA_038214955.1 Aggregatilineales bacterium
GGGGATGAAAATCAACAGTCCGGTGATGATCATGATGCCGATGCCGGGAAGTTGTGCGCGTAAATGGTCGCGCCGTAACACGATCTGCGTCCCCAACCAGACGATCATCAAGGCGGGGAACAGCAAACGCCCGCCCTCGTAAAAATACTGCGTCAGTCCCAACCCCACACCCGCAAACGCCCAATCGATGCGGCGGTTGTCACGCAAGCCGCGTGCCGCAAACACAATGGCGATTGCGCCCACCAGCGGATCGGCAATCTGGATGATCCCGGAGCGGCTGAAATGCAAATGCGGCGCGAACGCGGTGAGGAACAACGCGCACAACAGCGCCGTCTTGCGATCATCCAACAGCGCCCGCGCCATGAAGTAGACGCTCACCACTGTGATCACGCCCATAATCGCGCTGGCGAAGCGGAAACCCGCAAAGTTGTAGCCCATCAAATACGTTGTGAGCGTTTGCGTGTAGGTGAAAATCCACGTAAACGGCGATTGACCGCTCATCGGCGTGAGCAAGCGCAAGTCTGGCGTACCACTCACGCGCATCACACCATCGGTGAAATGCAGTTCATCCATTGAACTGCGAATCGTGGTATCTAGTCCGAACCCGCGCAGGACGAACGCTAAAATCACAATAGCGATCAATGGGAGCGCGGCGCGAAAGTTGAAGCGTGGGAATCGCAGAACCGGCATTCCGCCCATCCCCCACGCCAGCACGATCAACGCGGCGGCGAAAATGAACATCTGTAGATGTGTCGAGACCGACCTGAGCGCGAGGATGTTCAAACGTGGGGCGCTGATCTCGCCGGAGAGCAGCAGCAGCGCGATCCCGATCACCACCGGAATCCACCAGCGTTTGCGCGTGCGATCCAGCGCGGCGGGGGTCACAGCGGGGAACGCGGGCAGTCGCTTCGACAGCGCAACCGCAATCCCCAACAACGCGCCGCCGCCCAACATTTTTAGCGCCCCCTCATTGACGTACATTTCGCGGGTACTCACCTGAAAATCAAGCGCGGCGGCGATCATCAAACCAAAAGAAGCCGCCGCAAACAGAAACGCGAGTTTGTTACGATGCGCGGCAATCGGTTGAGGCAGCGAGAAACGAGTGAGCCTTGTCCCGATGTGCAGTTCATTCCACCCGATGCCCGCCGCAGTAAGAATCACTACGACCAGCACCACAGTAGACAGCGGCGGCGGCTGAGTCAGCATCAGCACGACGGCGATCATGAACGTCACGATATACAGGCTGGCGCGGATCATCGGGCTAACAGTTGGCAGCGTGATCAACGGCTTTTGCTGTACGGGTGGAGAATCCCCGTTGGACTGGACTACATCCGTGATTGGGTTGGCGGGGTTTGACTCGCGCAAAACCGAGAGCGTCAGCTTCACGCGACGCGAAAGCCTTAGTGTTCTGTCCATCCACTGCGTTTGAGCCGTTGCTACTGGTTCGCGTTCGTCGTTGTTCTGTTCAATCACAGAATTTGACAACCTTTTCTGGTGTGAAAATATTTACTCTCTGCACCTCACCCTAAATCCCCTTCCTATTTTCAGAGAGGGACTTCAAAGACGCTGTTGTCTCCCCCCCTCGCTTTTCGGAGAGGGGCTGGGGGTGAGGTTGTCCTTATCTCGGTATATATGGGATAATTTTACGTTTCCCGTCCCTAGTTTAATCGAAAAATTGTAAGTGTGTTGTGTGTATTTGTCGGCAACCTGCAACTCTGCGCCATCGACTAGCGTATAATCACTGTAAGCATGGTACATCTTTGTACAGACTTGAACAAAAGGATTGTCTCGTGAAAAAACTCATGCTCTCTATTTTGACTATTTTGCTGGTGGGCGTGTTCGCGCTGCCAGCCGCCGCTGTCCCCGTCGAAGCGTTGACGACACTGGCGGGATATTTCCCCGAAGGGTCGGTTGCGTATGCCAGCGTTCGCACCGATGATGACATCATCACTACGCTAGACGGCTTGGTTGGACAGGTCGGGGAAGCCGTACCCGAACTCGGCGGTCTTACGTTGACCGAAGCCCTTGACGCAGCGTCAGCCGACATCAAAGACGATGCGACTTTTGAAGAACTGTTTCGCTCATGGCTAGGCGACACCGCCGCAGCGGGAGTCCTCCCGTTCACCATGATGGATGAATTCGGCGCGCCCATCACCTTGATCGTCGTTAGCATTACAGACCGTGATGCTGCTGAAGCCTTCTTCAACGCCATGACTCGCCCGCGTGACTATACCCAAACCATTGGCGAAGGATACACCACCTACGAGCATCGACGCGGCAATTCCCATGTTGCCTTCCGCGATGATGTGATGCTCATCAGCAGCAGTTTTGCAGCCATTGAAAATGGTGGCACGGTTGATGCGCCGCTCAGTTCGTCCGATGTGTTCAACACGACGCTTGGACTGCTGCCCGAAAGTGATTACAACGGCGTGATCTATATCGACACACCCGCGCTGCTCAACTTTGCCTTACTCGCGGCAACCGCGATGGACAGCAGCATGGGCGAAGCCGAAGACATGGTCATGGAACTGTTAGCCGCCACACAGCCGCAAGCAGTCGGTTTTACCATGCTGGATGATCACTCGCTGGTCATTGACGCGGTGACGGCGACCACCCCTGAATCAATGGGCATGAGCGCGGCGCTCAACACCCCGCTTGATCTGGCATTTGTGGAACACATTCCGGCGGGAACACCGCTGGTCGTCCTCGGCACAAATTTCGGAGACGCCTTCATTCTTGGGCAAGCCCTCCTCGCGCAAATGAGCGAAACACAGGGGATGGATTTCCAATCCGGCTCATCAGAGGTTGAACTCGGCATCTGGATCTGGGCGCTCGAATTTGTGGTGCGCGGCTTCACCAGTTTGAATTTCCAAGAAGAAATTCTCCCCGCCATCAACGGCACGTATGCGCTGTATGCGGGTGTGAATCCGGCGGCAGAAAACGCCACCGATGTAACCGAACTGTTGATCCCCGAACTGCTGGTCGATTTCGCGCTTGCCTTCCAGGTCACGGACGCCGCCACTGCGACGACCCTGCGCGAAAACCTCAACGCGACGCTGCACGCGCTGCCCGAAGAACGTCAGGACAACATCGACATCTCGTTTGAAGACATCAATGGGATCGAAGTCGCGGTGTTTGGCATTGAAACGATGGTGGGTTTCAACCCTTATGAGGTCGAAATGATGCTGGCGATCAGCGATGATGTGTTCGTATTCGGCACACGCCGTTTTGTCGAAGCCGCTCTTAGCCCCGATGTCGGGTTGGATCAAGACGCCCAGTGGCAAGAAGCCTTGCAGTATGTCGTACCGAACAGCTACGGTATGCTTTACCAGTCCAGCGACAACCTTGTCAACTTGGGCAATCTGCTGCAAAGCACGCCCAGCAGCGATGTCAATCAAATTGGCGTTCTGGTGACCGCCCTCACTGACCTGGTGAGCAGCAGTTCCATCAGCTACGGCAGCACAGACGACGACATTACATGGACTCGTGCCGTACTCACGCTCAACGGCGAATAATCCCTCACACAGTTTTGAAGTTGCGCTAAAATAGAAAGAGGCGATCCACATGGGTCGCCTCTTTTCAGTTGCAGGTAAAATTTTGTATATACGAAAAACACATCGAAGCATCATAACCGTGTTCATCACTGCCCATTTTGTGCTGGCAGCGATTGTAAACTTGGTGTTTTTTGCGGGGAATGCCTTTAGACCGCTTGCCTCTGCGACAGGCGGACTGTTTACGGGGTCGCTGTTGGTCAACGTGGCATTCATCGGCGTGTTAGTCGGGTGGGTGATCCTCAAGCGTGGACGGCTGCGGCTTTATGATGTCGGCGCAATTCTGTCACATCTGCCGATGGGCATCATCTACACCATCGGCTTTTGGGGGGTCGCGCAGGTCGTCCATTTGATCTTTAGCCTGCTCACTTACGGCACGGTGACGCTCAATCCCGAATGGGTGAATAATTCCAGTTTCATGATCGGTTTGATCCTCACTCAGGTGATCGGCAACGCGCTGTTTGAAGAAATTGCCTATCGCGGATTTTTGTTTCCGCAACTGTATCTCAAACTCGATGGCTGGCGGCATCGCCCCTGGCTGCGCTTAGGCGCGGCGATTCTGTTCTCGCAAGGGCTATTCGCGCTCTCGCACATCCCAAATCGGCTGTATTTGGGGATGAGTATCAGTCAAATTGCGCCCGACCTGCTGCTGCTGTTGGGTTGGGGCATCCTCTACACCCTGATCTACCTTCGCACAGATAATCTGTTTCTTGTGGTAGGCGTTCACGCGCTCGGCAACGCCCCTTCAACTTTATTTGCCACATCACCCGTATTCGAGGGCGGCGGCGCATCCCTGTTCATGTATGCGATTGTCGTGCTGCTGCTGTTCGGTGTACCCATGCTCCGCGCTTATGGGCAGCGATTCCATTTAGGCTTAGACTACGGCACGCAAGCGAGAGAAAGACGCGACTATGTTTAGTGTCCGCACTTTGAAAGAGAAAACTCATGTTTAGACGCGGCAAAAAAGACGACGGCGAAGACGAAATCGATTCCCTGCGGGGCGATTTTACAGGTGACGACGAACTCATCGAAGAAGATGAAGACGCGATGGGGTTTCTGAACGATGTTGTACCGAACAGCGCCCGTAACGATGAGGGTGATGATGATGATGACGACGATGGAGGTGGGCGGCGACGCCGACGCCGATCCCCGCGTGCGGCGGGCAGCGTCGGCTTGATCGGCGGGTTTTTGCGCGTGATCGGGATCGCGCTGCTGTCGCTGTTGATCTTCCTGTTGATTGGCTTTGGACTCGCATTTGGGGCGGGGGCAATCAACGCCATTACGTTGATCGATGTTTCCGCGATCAGCCTTCCAACGATTGAATTTCCCGTTTTGGCGGCAACTGCCGTCCCGCTGGTCGAATCACAACCAACGGTGGAAATCTCTGGCTTGCCGACGCCGTTCCCAAGCCCGACCCGTGAAAATGTAGTCGTCATCGTGCCGACTCCGGTCATTTGTCGTGAGATGGAGACCTTCTGGGCAGATCAAGCAGCGGTTTACGAGTCATTCATCGCCATGTCGGTAGAGACGCCGCCCGAAACAGTGCTTGCCCTGCTTCAACAGCAGCGAATCAAGCGTGATTCGACGCGAAACACCGTGCTTCCGCCGTGCGTTGATGGCGTGCGGACGGCACTCGTGGCGGGCTACGACAACATGATCACCGCGTTCGAGACTCTCAGTGAAGGCGGAAATCTACAAGGGGCGCGAAGTTTCGCCTTGATCGCCGGACAAGCCTTCTCAGATGCGCTCGTCGGCTTGTGGACAGCCGGAGTCACGATGCCCGGTTCACCCCTTGCAGAGGGGATTTTGGTCGGCAGCGGCGCGAGTTGTGGCGCTTCGACGTGGTATCAGGCGGCACAAAATCAACGAAACACGCTCATCAACGCCTATTTGTCAGTTGATCCGGTCAACACCCCGCGTAACTTGATCCGACCCTATCAAAATACAATGGCAACTGCGCGGGAGAATGCCGCCGCGTTGGACGCGCCTACCTGTGCCGCGACTCCGTCGCGCTTGCTGCTTGCCCTCATGGACGACTTGATCAACGCAATGGGTATGCGTCTGGGCGATAACCCCGACGAAGCCGAGCGGCAGGACAGCGCCCGCCAGAATCAAATTCAACTGGATGCATGGCTGCAATATCTGGGACTCGCGCCGTAAAAATACGCCCTGTCATTCTCCCCCTCTGCAAAAGAAACCTCACCCCCTGCCCCTCTCCATGTGGAGAGGGGAGAAGACAAGACAGCGTTAATAACTCACCTTACGCAGATCGTTATTTCTGACCCCACCCCCGACCCCTCCCCGAATTCGAGGAGGGGAGCAAGCAGACTCGTGTTTGCGCCCTCCCCTGAATTCGGGGGAGGGAGGCGAGCG
>JBBQRJ010000319.1:0-5905 GCA_038214955.1 Aggregatilineales bacterium
ATCTGATCCTCGCCCCTTCTCCGTTCGGAGAGGGGCGAGGCTTATATCCTCACCTTACGCAGATCGTTATTTCTGACCCCACCCCCGACCCCTCCCCGAATTCGAGGAGGGGAGCAAGCAGACTCCTGTTTGCTCCCTCCCCTGAATTCGGGGGAGGGAGGCGAGCGTAGCGAGTGGGGTGGGGGTCAAATTTACACCCTGCGTAAGGTGAGTTATATCCTCATTACTTCCCCACTTGCCGCCGATTCATACGCCGCCGCGACGATCTCCACCCCCGCAGTAACAACAATGCTTTGAAGAGTCTCGTTAGTGAGCCAACGTTACAAACGTATCTTGAAATATTCATGTGCCATTTAGCCCATGTTTCTTTGAAGGGTGATAGGATGGAGATAAGGTCGGTTCGATCAGCGCGTTCACGAGCGCCTACGTACACCCATTGGAAAGTGATTATGTTACGATGATGCGGCGAATGGATCAGCCGGAATTGCTAGACATGGGAGATGGTTCATTAGAGGATGTTCACAAGTCCTTGCGCGATCTCGAACGTATCAACCGCTATTTGGGCGGAGTCGCCGCGATTACCGCCCATCTCTACCCGCGTTTGCAGCGTGAGCATGGCACGATTAATCTGGTCGATATTGGCACGGGTTCAGCCGAGACTCCCCGCGTCATCACCCGATGGGCGGCGCGGCGTGGGATGAGTCTCCACCTGTACGCGCTCGACTTTTCTGCCCGCCATTTGGATTTAGCGCCTCAATCGGCTCACGTTCACCTGATTCAGGGCGATGCGCTCAATTTACCTTTTGCTCCAGATAGTGTCGATTACTACCTCTCGTCACTGTTCATCCACCATCTGCCGCCCGACAACGTGATTGCTTTGCTGCGCGATACCTATGCGCGGGCGCTGCGCGGTATTATCATGAGTGATCTAGTGCGTGGCACGCTCCCGCTGCTCGGTTTCAAGCTGATTCAGCCCGTTTTCGCCCGCAGCTACATCACGCGCTACGACGGGGAAGTCTCGGTCAAACGAGCGTACACGCCTTCCGAACTGCGCGATATGGCACACCAAGCTGGAATCTCTAATGCGCGTGTGCATCTGCATCCCCTGTTTCGCATGACGCTGGTTGCCGACAAATGTTAGTCGTCATCGGCGGCGGACTCGCGGGGACGAGCGCGGCGATCACAGCAGCAAAAGCAGGAATCGCCGTTATACTTCTTGAAGCGGGGACGTACCCGCGCCACAAAGTCTGCGGCGAGTTTTTATCGCCTGAAGCAGCCGGTTATCTCGATGAATTGGGCGTGCTGGCGTCGATCCATGCCGAAAACCCCTCGACTCTCACGCGCACGCGCATCACCTCGCCTGATGGCGGTTGTTGGGAAGGCGATCTTCCCGGCGTGGGCATCGGGATCAGCCGCTACAAACTCGATCAACTGCTGGCGGATCAAGCGCGATCTGTCGGTGTGCAGGTCGTCACCAACACCACCGTCAGCGGCGTGACGGGCAGCCTCTCCGAAGGATTCACCGTTGAAACGCGCACCGGATCGATCCGTGCGCGGGCAGTGATCGCCGCGTATGGCAAACGCGCCGCCCTAGATCGCACGCTGAATCGTGCCTTTATGCGTCAGCCACAGCCTTACATCGGCTTGAAGGCGCATTTTCGCGGGGATGTACCGCCCAACCGTGTTGATTTGCACGCTTTCCCCGGCGGCTACTGCGGCATTTCGGGGATCGAAGGGGGCTTGATCAACGTGTGTATGCTGGCGCGTGTCGAAGTGTTCAAACATTGTGACTCGATCCCTGCGTTCATCGCATGGATTCAGACGCAAAATCCCCATTTGCGCCGTTTTTTCGCGGGTGTCCAGCAGGATACCGATTGGCTGAGCATCAGCCAGATTCCGTTTAACAACAAAAGTGCCGTCGAAGGCGACATCCTCATGGCAGGGGACTCCGCCGGAATGATCGCGCCATTGGCAGGTGATGGTATGTCGATTGCCCTGCACAGCGGCAAAATCGCAGCAGAATACGTTCGCCGCTATCTCGAAGGTGAAATCGCAGCGGACACGCTCAAAGCGTCGTATGCAACCGTCTGGCGCAAACACTTTGACGGGCGCATTCGCTTAGGGCGTTTTCTGCAAGCATCCATTTTCAAACCACCGATCCTGTCGTTCGGGCTGCATTTGATGAACGCCGCGCCCGCACTCGGACAGTATTTCGTCAGGCAAACAAGAGAAGTTAAAAGAGGCTGATCACTTATGACCACTCCCGCTATTCTGGCGCTTGCCACTGGCGTCCCTGAAGCACGTTACGCACAAATGGATTTTGCGGAGTATTTCATCGCGCTCCAACGCAAAGAGTCGCGCCGTACCCGCGCTATGCGAATGGTCTTTCAGCGATCTGGTGTGGGCTGGCGTCATTTCGCAGCAGACAAAATCTTTTTTCAAGATGAACGTTCGACCATGGAACGCAACGACCTGTACATGCGGGAAGCAGTCCCGCTGGGTGAAGCGACTATCCGGCGCGGGTTGGATACGGCGGGCTACAAACCAACCGATATTGACGATCTGATCGTCGTGTCGTGTACAGGCTTCGCCATACCGGGACTCGATTTGCATTTGGCGGCGCGTCTAGGGATGCGACACGATTTACAGCGAACCTGCATTTTAGGCATGGGTTGTTACGGTGCATTCCCCGGTTTGGTACGTGCGCGGCAGTCCGTCGAAAGTCAACCGGGACGCCTTGCGCTCGTGCTGGCATTAGAATTGTGTTCTGTGCATATGCAGTTCAACGACACCACCGAAAATGTCATTTCGTCGGCGTTGTTCTCGGACGGTGCAGGGATGGCGCTGGTCGGATTTCCACCGGTTGGAAATGCAACCGATAACCCCACTCCTTATCCTCGACTCGTTCAGGCGGCGACTCAGTGTGATTATCAGACGTTTGAACATATGTCGTTTACCATTTCCGACACGGGTTTTCGCATGTATTTATCCAGCTATGTGCCAGAACTGCTCGGCGCTCACATTGCCCCCTTCATTGACGGCTTGCTGGCAAAAGCAGGGTTGACCCGCGCTGAGGTGGCGCATTGGGGCATTCACCCCGGCGGTTCGACCATCATTGACCATGTACAGCGCAGCCTTGGCTTGGCAGACAAACAGGTTGAAGTATCGCATCACATTTTGCACGAGTACGGCAATATGTCCTCTGCGACCATTTTGTTTGTGCTGGAGTACATTCAACGATGCAATAAACCACAGCCCGGCGATTACGGTGTGCTGATGGCGTTCGGTCCCGGCTTGACAATGGAGGGATTGCTCCTCCAATGGTAATATTCCCAATCCTTGCTTAACGCATCTTGCGGCTACAATAGAGATCAAGGTGTGGAGGGTTGGATGCAAAAAACATCGGAGCGATCAAGTCAGCGCGATTGGGTACTGTATGGAGCGCGTTGGCTTGTTATGTTGTTGATCGGCGGCGCAATTCTCGTCTTCAACAGCGGCACTGTGAACTTAGACGATTACATAGCGCCCTTTTTGATTGCGGTGACAGTCAATATTCTGCTGCTTGTGATCCTACAGGGACGCGGCAGCGGGAACAACGTTTCTCCAGGGCTGTTTGTAGGCGATATGATCACTGTTGCGGCATTCGCTTTTAGTCGAGCGGGTGATACGCAGATTACAACGACGGTGGCAGCGATGCTGATGGTCACAACGCTGGTACGCCCCGATCTTTTATGGAACACCCTGCAAGTGATCGCTATCATCGTGATCGCGGCGGCGTCTGTCGGGCGTGTGAATGGCGCGTTCACCGGATTCGTTGACCAGCTTTTCATGTTGATCCTGTTAGGCTCTGCGCTTTTGATCACCAGCTATGTGCTGGATCGCTGGTTTGGGATTTTGCGGCGGCGCTTAGAAACCCTCAACGAGACGCAAAAAGAATATGCGCTGGATCGTCAAGAATATACCCGCGCCATTTCTGAACTTACGTTTACGCTTGGCGCACACCTCAATTATCGTAAAGTGTTGGACGCGGCATTAGGGGCGGGGCGACTCGGTTTGCGCTTGCCCGAACGCGAAGGTTCTGGTTTGGTCTCCGCCGTGTTTCTGTTTCACGCCGAAGATAATCAACTGCACGTTGCATCCTCACGCCGATTCCCCCGCGCCGACGAAGATAAAACCATTGCGGGCAAAGAAGGCATCGTTGCTAAAACTCTTGCAGAAGCCGTGCCGATGTTCGGCTCTGACGTGCGTAAAGACCCCGAATTAGGCTATTTCTTGGGCTTGCAGTACTGCAAATCCCTGTTGTGCATTCCGTTACGCGCCGGGTTCGACAACTTCGGCGTGTTGATCTATGCCAGTGAACGCCCGAACGCTTTCACGCAAGATCATATTGAAGTGTTGACGATGGTGGGTATTCAAACCACGCTTGCGCTGCAAAACTCGCTGCTTTATCACACATTATTGCAAGAAAAAGAACGCATCATCGACGCGGAAGAAGAAGCGCGAAAGAAGCTGGCACGCGACCTGCACGACGGCCCTATTCAGGGCGTCGCCGCGATTGCCATGCGTGCCAGTTACATCACGAAACTGGCGACCAAGCAGCCCGCGCAAGTGCCAGAAGAAGTCAAAAAGCTGGAAGAACTCGCACGGCAGACGACCAAAGATATGCGCCACATGCTGTTTATCTTGCGTCCGCTGGTGCTGGAGACTCAGGGCTTACGCGCCGCGCTGAACCAGCTTGCTGAGAAAATGATGGAAATGCACAAACAGGCGATTGGTATTCGCATGGATAAGCAAATTGAATCCGCGCTTGACCGCCAGCAGCAGGATGTGATCTTCTACATCACAGAAGAAGCCGTGAACAATGCGCGAAAACATGCCGAAGCCTCGCTCATCAGCATCACCGCGACGGGGGAAGGCGGCATGGCGATCATCGAGATTGCCGACAACGGCAAGGGGTTTGATGTTGCGAAGATCACCGGGAATTACGAGAGTCGCGGCAGTTTAGGCATGATCAACATGCAGGAACGCGCCGAAATGTTGGACGGCACGTTGAACATTGCCAGCGCCCCCGGCAAAGGCACGAAAATCACGATTGTGTTCCCCGTCTACACAGCAGATGCAGCACGCATCATGCAAGCCAGCGTAACCACCAAGTTAGCCCTTGCTGCTGCCGCCCGCGTCGAAAAGAGCGGCGAACATTAGGGAGATTGTCTATGCCGTCTGATCTTGCCGCGCTGCGCGGTGAACCGAGTTATGTCTGGCGGGCGGGACAAGAACGCCGCTTGCAGATGATCGCGCAGTGGGCGCAGTTAGATGATGCGTGCGTATTGATCGACGGGTGCGGCGTGGGCATGTACGCCTCGCAAATAGGTCGCCGTTACAAAGCACAGGTGGAAGCCTTCGACATTGAGTTTGATCGCGTGGTCGATACCCGCGCAGACACGCCTAGCGCCGTCGTCGCCGCCGCCGAGTCGATCCCCTATCCCGATAACACGTTTGATACGATCCTCTCGCATGAGGTGTTAGAACACGTCAACGATGACCGCGCCGCCGTGCTAGAAATGGTGCGCGTGCTGCGACCCGGCGGGCGTATCGTGATTTTCGCGCCCAACCGCTGGTATCCCTTCGAGACGCATGGGCATTACTGGCGCGGTGAGTATCACTTTGGCAACACACCGCTGATCAACTATCTACCCGACGCTTTCCGCAACCGACTCGCGCCGCACGTCAAAGCCTACACCGCACGCGGGATTCGCCGCCTGTTCGCTGGCACGCCGACTCGCGTGGTGACGCACAAACGCATCTACGGCGGCTACGACAACATCATTGCACGGTTGGGCGGGGCAGGGCGCGTGATCCGCGATACGCTCTATCGCATCGAAGGTACACCTTTTGATGCGTTCGG
>JBBQRJ010000320.1:0-5885 GCA_038214955.1 Aggregatilineales bacterium
ACCATGAGCGGTACATACAATTGGTGGGTGCAAACGTGGAACGCGGACAGCGGTTATGGAGCATGGAGCAGTCAAACGACTTTCAGCATTCCGCTCGGCACACCGACTCTGCTGTCACCGCTTAACATCACCCCTGGAACACTGCCTACTTACTCATGGCAAACCCAGACAGGCGCGACATGGTATTATCTGTGGGTGACGGGTCCAAATGGATACGTTATGGATCAGTGGTATCAAGATACAGTGTGCGTTGGCGCTACTTGCTCGGTCAGTCCGTCAGTCTCGTTGGTGAGCGGACTACATCGCTGGTGGATAGAGGCATGGAGTCCGGTCACGGGTTACAGCGTGTGGAGCGCCGAAGGCAACTTCACCGCTGCTGCGCCCCTGTCAAGCACAGAGACCCCAACAGACACACCGCCTAGCACAGCAACCTATACACCCGTTCCCGGTGGGGGCGGTAGTGAAACCGTATTGCCGACAGAAACTGCTCCTGTTGAAGAAGCAACGGTAGAAGTCCCTTAAAATTACCGCTAGCAAACGGGGCGGATCACGTTGATCCGCCTTCGCAAGCATCAAGTCTTAGACGCGGACTGCTGCCCCGCACGATTGACGAACCATCAAATGAGCCGTCAGCAGCAAGTTTTCTTTGTGAATAGGCTGCCCTTCGATCAAACGGATAAGCATGTCTGTAGCGCGTTCGCCTAACTCGTTGATCGGTTGGCGAACTGTGGTCAGCGGTGGTTTCAACGTCGCTGCGAATGGCATATCATCGAAGCCCACGATACCGACATCTACCCCAACGCGCAACCCTGCATCAGTCACCGCGCGAATTGCGCCTAACGCCATCACATCACTCGCGCAAAACACCGCATCTACTCCACACGCAAGCAAATGCTGCATCGCGTCATAACTTTGTGCTTCGTTATAGTCACCCTCAAGAATGAGGCGCGGATCGTGAGAGAAACCGGCTTCTTTCATTGCCTCTTTATAACCCTGTAAGCGATGCTGTGCCGCTCCCATGTTCAACGCCCCGGTGATTGTGCCAATGCAGCGATATTTTAGGGCGATCAAGTGGCGCACGGCTTCACGAGAGGCGATCACATTATCCACATCGACGTAATGTGTGATTCCGTTCTGAGGAGGACCAATCAGCACATAGGGAAAACCAGCGTTTTTAAGGCGATGCACTAAGGGGTCGTTGTCCACCGCAGAAGCGATCAACACGCCATCAAAAAAGCTGTTGTTGAGAATGCGGTCTGAAAAACGATCTTCTTCTTCGGCATTGTCCCCAATCCACAGCATGATCGCGTAATCGTGCTGGTTTGCTTTGAGCGTGACGCTTTGCAAAAGGGTCGGGAAATAGGGATCGGTAAAGGTCGCGGACAGGGGTTGCGGAATGACCACGCTTAAGACTCGCGTGTGCTGTGTCACAAGCGCCCGCGCTGCCTTGTTCGGACGAAAATTTGTTTCTCGAATAATGTCCATCACCCGTTGGCGCGTCTTTTCGTTCACATGAGGTTGATTATTGACTACACGGGAGACAGTTGATTTAGAAACACCTGCAAGTTTAGCAATATCTTCAAGACCCTGTTTCATCGTCGTATATCCAGTGGTGAACGTTCACATTGACTATAATCGTTATTTGGGAGCGCTGTCAATTATTCAGTGATAGTGATAGTGATAGCGCACAAAAAAACGGTGGGGAGATTTGACGATTGATGATACACTCGTTCGCATTCCAAACAGACAATTAGGATTGTGGATTATCGCTATGACGTGGACTCCATTTTCTGGCGTGAATGCCGGATATGTGTATGAACTTTACGAACGCTATTTGCAAGACCCGGCGTCGGTGGATGCGGCGACTCGCCAATTTTTTGAACACTGGACTCCCCCAACAAGTGAGGCAGCCAGCCAACCGTCAACCAGCAGTGAAACATCTGTCGATGTAACGAAAGTGGCGGCGGCGGTGAAGTACGCACAAGCGATCCGCGAATATGGTCATCTTGGCGCACGGCTTGACCCGTTGGGAACGCCTCCGCTCGGTGATCCATCGCTCGACATGTCTTCCTACGGTTTGACCGAGGACGACTTGCGCCGCTTGCCCGCAAGTTTGGTGGGCGGGGCGGTGGCATCTGCTACGCGCAATGCATTGGAAGCAACCGAAGCATTACGAGCGATTTATACAGGTGGGATCGGGTATGATTTCGATCATATCCGGCGTCCCGAAGAACGCGAATGGCTGCGCGATACCGTTGAATCGGGACGGCTGTCGGTCAGAAATGAACCGCTCGACCCGGATTCTCTGCTCCGCCGTCTGACCGCCGTCGAAGTATTTGAACGATTCATCCATCGTATTTTTCCGGGCAAGCATCGATTCAGCATTGAAGGCTTGGATATGATGGTGCCGATGCTGGATGAAGTGATCGCGCTGCTGGCGGAAGCGGGCGAGTCGAACATCCTGATCGGTATGGCACATCGCGGACGCTTAAACGTCCTCGCGCATACGCTCGGCAAGTCTTATGCACACATCTTCGCGGAATTCAAAGACCCGGTACGGAAACAGCGTCACGGGGATGATGTAGGTTGGATGGGTGACGTGAAGTATCACATGGGCGGACGGCGGGCGATCAAGAATGGCTCACCGGTTGAATCGATTGTGACGATGGCTCCCAACCCAAGTCATCTGGAGTTTGTGAACCCGGTGGTTGAAGGCATGGCACGCGCCGCAGGAGCCGATGTCAGCAAACGTGGAGCGCCTAGCTTTGACCCGACGATCACACAGCCGATCCTTATTCACGGAGACGCATCGTTTCCCGGTCAGGGAATCGTCGCGGAAACGCTGAATTTGTCGCAACTTCCCGGTTATTGGACGGGCGGCACGCTGCACATCATCACCAACAACCAGCTTGGTTTTACGACGAATCCAGTGGATTCGCGCAGTACGCTTTACGCCAGCGATCTCGCTAAAGGCTTCAAAATCCCCGTGATTCATGTCAATGCAGACGATCCCGAAGCGTGTATCGAAGCCGCACGGATCGCGTTCGCGTATCTTGCCGAATTTGAGCGCGATTTCGTGATCGACTTGATCGGCTACCGCCGTTGGGGTCACAATGAAGGCGACGAACCGAATTTCACGCAGCCATTGATGTACAGTAAGATCAAGAATCACCCGACTGCCCGCCAAGTGTGGGCGGATATGCTGGTTCGGCGCGGCGTGATCAGCCCGACACGCGCTGACGATCTCGTGAAGGAACAAACACAAGAACTTCAAAATGTGTTGGAAGGTTTAGACCCCGAACGTGATTTCATCGAACCGCGACCTACGCCACCTGTCCCCAAAACTGCCCGCCGGATCGTGACGGCAATTCCTGTCGAACGACTGCGAGAACTTAACCGCGCTTTATCGACTGTGCCAGAGACATTCAATATTCATCCTAAACTGGCACAAGCTATGCAAAAACGACGGGATGCTGTCGAAAAGGTGGACGAGCGCGTGATCGATTGGGCGACTGCCGAAGATTTGGCAACTGCCAGCGTACTCGAAGATGGAATCTCTGTGCGGCTGACAGGTCAAGATGTGGAACGCGGGACATACAGTCAGCGTCACGCGGTGCTGTTTGATCAAGTGTCGGGCGATCCGTTCATCCCTCTGCAAGCGTTACCCCAAGCGAACGCCGCCTATGAGATTCACAACAGCCCACTTTCCGAAGCCGCCGCGCTTGGTTTTGAATACGGGTATAACGTGCAAGCGCCGCGCCGACTCGTGTTATGGGAGGCGCAGTATGGAGATTTTGATAACAGCGCACAGGTGATCATTGATGAATTTGTGGTGTCGGCACGGGCAAAATTCGGCTTAACGCCGTCCCTCGTGATGCTTCTGCCGCATGGTTACGAGGGCGCAGGACCTGACCACAGCAGCGCAAGGCTCGAACGCTTTTTGCAGTTGACAGGCGACATCAATATACGTGTTGCCAACCCGACGACACCCGCACAATATTTTCATCTGCTGCGGCGACAGGCTTTGCTGCTTGAAAACGATCCGCTGCCGTTGATCGTAATGACGCCTAAAAGTTTACTGCGTCACCCGCTTGTCATTTCGTCGCTCAACGAATTGGCGGAAGGTCAGTGGCAGCCCGTCATCGATGATCCGGTAAGCAAACCAGCAAAAATTCAACGGGTGATCTTGTGCAGTGGCAAGGTCTATATTGATCTGGTGGGGAACAAAGCCCGCCCTGATCACGTTGCGATTGTGCGCGTGGAACAGTTGTATCCCTTCCCTGCTGAAGATTTGCAACCAATCCTTGACCGTTACACGAAAGCCAATGAAATCGTGTGGCTGCAAGAAGAACCCGAAAACATGGGCGCGTGGGAATTTGCAAGACCCCTGCTCACCGAACTGGTGAAAGACCGATCCGTCCGGTATATCGGACGACCCCGTAATTCTAGCCCCGCAGAAGGGTCGGCATCACGGCATAAGGCGAATCAAGAGGCGCTGATCGCACAGGCTTTTAGCGTCGAGGTTGAAGAAAATATCGCGGATATTATCGTTAAGTAAGGCATGGAGCGAGGGATAGAACATGGCATTCCAAATCAAAGTACCTGATCTTGGCGAGTCGGTGGTTGAAGCCACTGTCGGACGCTGGTTGAAGAATGAAGGCGATACGGTTGCAGTGGGCGAAGCCATCCTCGTGCTGCAAACGGACAAAGTTGATCTTGAAGTAGGGGCAGAGAAAAGTGGCGTCTTACGTCAGATTCAGCACGCGGCGGGCGAAGATGTCAAAATCGGGGATGTGTTAGGCGAAATCGAAGAAGCTGCAAGCAGCGCCGCGCCGCCACAACCTGAAAAAACGTTAGCCCCGGCGACTCAAGAACCCGCCCCAGTTGAACCCAACGCTGCTGCGACTCCGGTGGCGCAGCGTATGGCGAAAGAACAGCAAGTTGACCTGACGAACATCGAACCGTCACGCCCCGGCGGACGTGTCACGAAAACCGATGTTCAACGTTACCTAGAGTCGCAGCATCAACCACCGACTCAACCCCCGACCACGCAAACCCCTGCGCCGCCAACAGCACGTCCGGTCACGCCGACCCCTTTCCAACCGCCCATGCCTACAGAGGGTCGCGCAGAGGAACGGATCAAGATGTCGCGCCGCCGCCGCACGATTGCGGCACGGTTGGTCGAGGCACAGCACACCGCTGCCATGCTCACGACATTCAACGAAATCGACATGAGCGCGGTTCAAGACCTGCGCGAACGTCGCAAAGTTGCATTCAAAGAACGCTATGGCGTGAGTCTGGGCTTGTCATCGTTCTTCGTCAAGGCGGCGATTGGCGCGTTGAAGTTCCAACCGCGAATCAATGCTGAAATTCAAGCGGACGAGTTTGTCCTCAAGAAATATTTTGACATCGGCGTGGCGATTGGCGCTCCCGAAGGCTTGGTTGTACCCGTGCTGCGAGA
Organism: Aggregatilineales bacterium; assembly: GCA_038214955.1. Classification (GTDB taxonomy): domain Bacteria; phylum Chloroflexota; class Anaerolineae; order Aggregatilineales; family Phototrophicaceae; genus Flexifilum. The sequence continues at coordinate 5,462 of JBBQRJ010000320.1, forward strand.
TGCGGATCGCATGTCGTTCGCAGACATCGAAAAAGGCATCAAGGATTACGCAAAACAGGCAGAAAACGGGACGCTTTCGCTCGAAGCCTTGCGCGGCGGCACGTTTACAATCACCAATGGCGGCGTGTTCGGCTCGATGATGAGTACGCCGATCCTCAACCCGCCGCAAGTGGGCATTCTAGGATTGCACAAAATTGAGCCGCGCCCCGTTGTGATCAACAACGAGATCGTGATCCGCCCGATGATGTACGTCGCGTTGAGCTACGATCACCGGATTGTTGATGGACGCGAGGCGGTACAGTTCCTTGTGCGCGTGAAAGAGTTGATCGAAGACCCGGAGTCAATGCTGATTGAGGGGTAAAAAATCAACCCCCAACCAAAAAACACCTCACCCCTGCCCCTCTCCGAAAAAGGAGAGCCTCAC
>JBBQRJ010000321.1:0-5862 GCA_038214955.1 Aggregatilineales bacterium
GCCATTCTGGGACGCGCCGGAATCCCCACCGTGATTTTTGGTCCCGGCGGGCGCGGCGCTCATGCGGCAGTCGAATGGGTCAACTTGGACGACGTGTTCACCTGCGCTCAAGTCCTCGCTGACTCGGTGAAGGCATGGACAAGCTAAAAGAGTCAACAGTACACAGCTAAAACCTGTTTAGCTCTGTACTGTTGACTGCCTTAGTTACAGGTACGTGCATAACCAATCGAACTGGCAGCGGTGCAGGTCATGCAGGTTGCCCCGGCGACTGCGGCGATTTTTTTCAACCTGTTTACTGGCAAACGCCTATGCCGCCCCTACCCGACGAGTTAAAAAACTTCCACTTTCGCTCGATCAAAGTATGAAGATTTGGAAGGCGTAACCATTGTGAAATCGCCGCTAAAATTGGCGAGAATACATCGTAATTTTTCGGTAGAATGATATGCCCCGGCACAAGAGGGACAAATGCCTGTCGTTTATCTGGTGAGAATGCCGGACGCCATGTCATCGTTGGGGGCGAACAGCGACAGCAGTTCATATTTTGGGTGAGCGGCTAAATAGTTGACAGCCTCTTGAAATCGTTAAGAAGCCCGTCCCGATGTGTGGACGGGCTTTTTTCTTGCATTGTGATCATCAAATTAGGGCAAACGCATCAAAATTTCTGGGAGTTCATCAAGGGTCAAAAATGCTCGTAGGGGAGGGGCAATGTCCCCTCCCGCCCTAAAAAGCACGGGCGACCACGCTGGGTCTTGGGCGTCAAGATAAGCCGATTTGCCGGACGCTTTGAGCCTCTGGCGACTCCCAAACGAAACTTTTTCTGAGGCAGAAACCCCTTAACTTGACGTACAAGACCACGCTGGGTCGCCCCTACACGCCCGCTCTGACCTCGATACAAATATCCGCTCGATTTTGATGCGTTTGCCCTAATCATCAAATAGGATCAACTTGCAAGTTTAAAGCAGTATTTACGCCAAAATCTCTTTTTACGGGATACTTGACAAATTTTTAGGTTAGTCTAAAATGATTCGTAAGTCTGCACAAAATTTCACTCAGAGGCTAAATGATGACTGAACCAAGACGATCAAATTGGACGCGGCGGAAGTTTCTTGGCGTCGGTCTCGGCGGGACTGCCAGTTTTTTGGGCGTATCCCTGTTTAACCGTTCTGCTCCACTACAACAAGAACCTCCGCTGCCTACGCCGACTCATGATATGGGCGATATGCCGGGAATGACCCATTCGGGGATGAGCGGCATGTTGGTCGGCGCAGTTGACCACGAGCGCAATGGGTTTGACCCCATGCAAATGCTTGTGGATTGGGATTACGGCACGCTCACAGGCGAAACGACTGAGGACGGGCGTCCGATCCGCGAGTACAATATTTCGGCGGGCGATATTGAAATCGAGATTGCTCCCGGCGTATTTTTCCCCGCGTGGGCGTTCAATGGGCGCGTACCGGGTCCCAGCATTCGCTGTGTTGAGGGAGATCGCCTCCGCATCAACTTTAGTAATTTTGGCTCTCACCCGCACACCTTGCACTTTCACGGGTTTCATCCGGCGGAAATGGATGGCGTAGACGGGGAGTATCGCGGAGAGATCAACCCCGGCGAGAGCTTTGTCTACGAGTTCGACGCCGATCCGTTCGGCTGTCACCTGTACCACTGCCATGCGTTACCGCTGCGGCGTCACATTCACAAAGGCATGTACGGCGCGTTTGTGATTGATCCCCTCGGTGAGCAACGTCCGCCCGCCCGCGAATTGATGATGATCATGAACGCCTTTGACACCAATTTCGACGCCGCAAACGAAATCTACGCGGTGAATACGGTAGGGCATGAGTTCATGCGCCGCCCTATCCCGATCAAGGTGGGCGAACTGGTACGCATTTACCTGATCAACATCGTCGAGTTCGACTTGATCAATTCGTTCCATCTGCACGCGCATTTCTTCGATTACTACGACACAGGGACAACGCTCACGCCGACGCTGCGAACCGTCGATACGATTATGCAGGCGCAAGGACAGCGCGGGATCATCGAATTTCGCCCACGCTACCCCGGACGGTATATGTTCCATGCCCACGTGAGCGAATTTGCAGAACTGGGCTGGATGGGCTTCTTCAACGCGGTTAACGAGGCAGATTATCCGGCGGCGCTGGCAGAAGCCGGACTAGATGAGCAGTGGGATGTCAAAGCCATGAATGGCAGCGCAGTACGTGTTTCGGAGGACAGCTAACATGACGACCCAAACCACTCCGAATAACGCGCCAACCGGACTCTCTGGCGCAGCGTGGATTCTCGCGCTTGTCCCTTTCATTCTGCTCGGCGTGATCCTCACATGGATTGTGATCAGCGGCGGCGGACTCACCGAACTTTCGGGACCCCCTGTTGAGCAAGTGGCAATTGAGCGCGTCACGCTGCCAGAACCGGGCGTGATCCGCGTCGAGATCGTCAACGACGGTCCGCAGACCGTGACCATTCCGCAGGTCTTTGTGGATGACGCCTATTTCGGTTTCGATGCTGAACCCTCAACCACTATTCCGCGTTTAGGGCGGGCGACCTACACGATTTACTATCCCTGGGTGGCGGAAGAAGCGCACACGATTGTGTTCCTCTCGTCACTTGGCGCAACCTTTGAGACGGCTGTTGCTGTCGCTGTCGAGACGCCCCAACTTTCGACCAATCTATTCCTACAATTCGGGTTGGTCGGGTTGTATGTGGGGATCGTCCCGGTTGGCTTGGGGATGTTGTGGTATCCCTTCATGCGCCGTTTGAGCCGAAGCGCGATGAACTTCATCCTTGCCTTGACGGTAGGTTTGCTGGTCTACTTAGCGATTGGCACATGGCTTGACGCGAACGAGTTTGCGCTGGGACTCCCCGCATTCTGGCAGGGTATACCGTTGGTGATTATCATCGCGGTGATCTCGCTTGGCGTGCTGCTGGCAGTTGGGAACATCGGGCGCAAAGGCGAAAGCACGCCGCTCGGAATCGCTTACCGGATTTCGCTCGGAATCGGGCTGCATAATCTCGGTGAGGGCTTGGCAATTGGCGCGGCATTCGCATCCGGTCAGGGAGCATTAGGGACGTTTCTCATTCTCGGCTTCACGCTGCACAACGTCACCGAAGGGGTGGGTATCGCCTCTCCGATTGTGCGCCAAAACCCCGGCTTGCGACATTTCGCGCTGCTGCTGTTGATCGCGGGCGGTCCCGCCATTTTAGGCACATGGATCGGTGGCTTCGCCTTCGACCCTGTGTCAGCAACGATCTTCCTTGCGATTGGCGTAGGCGCGATTTTGCAAGTCGTCTGGGAAGTGGGCAAACTAGTTGCCCGTGACACCGAGAAGTTAGGCAAGCCGCTCGTCAATTGGGTTAATCTGGGCGGTTTCGTAGTAGGAATTGCGCTGATGTACTTCACAGCGTTTATGGTGAAATTCTAGGGAATGTAATGGAAAACCTCAAGCGACTTAACACGGGTGTATCGGTACAAAAAGACGAAGCGCAAACAGTTTCGCCTAAACTTCTACGGATTGGGCTAATCGTTAGCTTGATCGTGATCGGGTTCATGCTGGCGGGCGCGGCGTATGTCTGGTTCTCTGGCGGCAATGGTCAAGCGAGCGCGGCAGTGACAGCGCCCTCGCTGGTACTCGAACCCGGTGATACGCGCAGCCTCTACAGCATTGCGCCACATCAAGCAGAGGCGCGATTTATCATTCAAGAAACGCTCGTGGGCAATCCTAAAACCGTGATTGGTTCGACTCATGAAGTCGCGGGCGAAATGCTGATCGATCTCGACAACCCGCAAAACTCGGTTCTCGGCGTGATCCGTGTGAATGTTCGCACGTTGGAAACCGACAACGAATTTCGCAATCGCGCCCTACGCGGACAAATTTTGCAAGCAGATCGCCCCGAATTCGAGTTCGCGGAATTTACGCCAACCTCGCTGAGTGGGCTGCCTGAAAGCGTCACAGTAGGCGAAGCGTTCACGTTTCAGATTATGGGCAGTTTACGGGTGCATGGGGTCAGCCGCGACGTGACCTTTGACGCAGCCGTGACGCCCGTGAGTCATACACGCATCGAAGGAACGGTACGCACGTCGATCATGTACCGCGATTTTGGGATGAATATTCCGGCGGCGGCGGGCGTGGCGAACGTGTCCGATGATGTCCGCATCGAGATCGATTTTGCCGCGCAGACCACCAGCGAATAAAAGATACCTCACCCCCCAACCCCCTCTCCGAACGGAGAGGGGGAGACAACCATCGTCTTTCAAGTCCCTCTCCTATTTTCGGAGAGGGATTTAGGGTGAGGCGTCTTTGGAGATTAAATGCATAGAGACTTCATCCCTTTTCTGCGAACCCTCCTCAAATGGACTCTGCTAGGTAGTCTCGTCGGTTTTCTCGCGGGGACGGCTTCGGCAGTCTTCTTGATCACGCTGGCATGGGTGACGAATTTTCGCATGGAGCATCAAGCGTTGATTTTCTTGCTGCCCCTCGCAGGGTTGATCGTCGGGTGGGCTTACTATCGTTTCGCCGGAACAGCCTCGCAGGGCAACAACCTTGTGATTGAGGAAGTGAACGTCAATCAGGCGATCATCCCCTTTCGCATGGCTCCGCTCGTCCTGTTCGGCACGCTGATCACACACCTGTTCGGCGGGTCGGCAGGGCGCGAAGGCACGGCGATCCAGATGAGCGCGAGTCTCGCGGACAGCGTGCGACGGGCGCTCAACCTCTCACAGGAAGATCGCCGCTTGATCCTTATGGCGGGCATCAGCGGCGGGTTCGGTTCAGTATTTGGGACGCCTGTCGCGGGTTTTGTGTTCGGCATGGAAGTGCAAAGCGTCGGGCGCATTCGCTACGAAGGCATGATCCCGTGTTTGGTCGCCGCTTACGTGGGTGATCTCACGACGCGCATGTGGGGCGCGGCACACACGCATTACCCACACATTGCCAACCTCGACATTGAGCCGTTCTTGCTCGTGAAAGTCGTGATTGCGGGGATCGCTTTCGGGCTGACCAGCATCCTGTTTGTCGAACTCACGCACAGAATTAAACAGGTACAAAGCCGTTTCGTGAGCTATCCGCCGCTGCGATCTTTCATCGGCGGCGTGGTGATCGTTGCGCTGGTGCTGATTCTTGGCACAACGGATTATCTGGGTTTGGGTGTGCCGCTGATTCTAAGCAGCGTGAACGGTGAAGGCGTGGTGACTTTTGCGTTTCTGCTCAAATTGGTGTTCACGGCGATCACGTTGGGATCAGGTTTTCTCGGCGGGGAAGTGACACCCCTGTTCGTGATCGGCGCGACGCTCGGTTACACGCTCGGCGGTTTGCTAGGCGTTGATCCGGCATGGATGGCGGCAGTCGGGTTCGTCGCTGTATTCGCGGGCGCAAGCAATACCCCGCTCGCCTGTGCGTTGATGGGTATTGAGTTATTTGGCGGCGGTTCGGCGCTCTATTTTATCCTCGCCTGTGTGATCGCCTATCTCGCGTCCGGTCATCGGGGCATTTACACCACGCAGATGATCGGTACGCCCAAATCAGTGGGGGTTGATGTGCTGTCCGATGAAACTCTCAAAGCATTGGCAGAACGCCGCCGCCCAAAATAGCGGGAATGTCTAAAGACGGACGGAATAGTTTCCGTTCCTACGAAAATCTGCCTGTAGGAACATGCGATCTATCGCGTCCCATATGCAGCAAGTTAAGCGATTTGCCGGAGGCTCAAGCCTCCGGCAAGGGGTAGAAAGCCTCCTAAAGGAGGCTCAAACGCGCTCCGTCAGTGTCTATTTCCGGCTCATCCTCCGATGTAAACGACGCTTTTGCTGACTCCCCTCCCTGAATTCGGGGAGGGGTCGGGGGTGGGGTGGGCTTA
>JBBQRJ010000322.1:0-5829 GCA_038214955.1 Aggregatilineales bacterium
ACGCAGATCGTTATTTCTGACCCCACCCCCGACCCCTCCCCGAATTCGAGGAGGGGAGCAAGCACACTCCTGTTTGCGCCCTCCCCTGAATTCGGGGGAGGGAGGCGAGCGCAGCGAGCGGGGTGGGGGTCAAACTGATACTCTGCGTAAGGTGAGTTTATTATGCAGAATCAATCTTTGATAGCATTGCCCCTGCAGATTATCAGAGAAGTATTTCTTCTTCCTGACACGACTGTCGGAGAAGTCGAGTTATTTTCGCTAGACCCTCATCAAAATAGTCGTGATACAACGGTATCCCTTTGAATTTTGGTAAATTCTTCAGTATGCCGCTTAGGTATACTTGTTCTTCTCGAAACTTGAACCCATCCATTAGAATTGGAACTATGTTCCGATTATTCTCCATAGCCCATTCAATTTCCTGTTTTACCCAGTCTTCGGATTCTAAACAAAGTTGCAAGCTATCGGGGGCGAGAACAATCAAAAAATGGGATCGGGTCTTGATTTGCTCTTGTAACCTCCAATCTAGTCGCCCCAACCATTCATCCTTTTTATCCAAGTAGGCATCGAATCCCTCGCTTTTTAGACGCTCCCAAATCAAAAGTGCATCTCCGCTACTTGCACTGCCACGATAACTGATAAATATCATGTTGTTTGGGTTTAGATTGCTTTGACTCATATATGCTGTCTCCTGTTAGATGTGAAAATCTAATTACATCATCACGGTTAACATGCTCACAGTCAAAGAACTCACTTGCAGGATTTACAACCTATAAAAATTTGAAATTCGCTATAACGTTTATCTAAAATCTCGTAACCGTTCCGAGATTGACTAATTTTGTTTAGTTGCTCTCGTTCAGCAGCTTCTTTTCTGTGACCAAATCCATGTCGAGCGCGTGCGCCGTCGCTTGGGCTTGCGTATGAATGAGCCGCGCCACTTCCCACACAATATCCATTGCCATCGTCATGGTGACAATTTCGAGCTTATCTAGCTTGTTGGTAGCGACCATTTCCGCAATGCGCGTATAGAGTAAGGCGTACTCACCGAAACTATCACGCGGGTTGTCTTTTGGCATGAGAACCAATTCGTCGCGTTGCTGTACTTGGAGCGGGATGATTCGTCTGAGGGGAAATAAAAGTGGGGCGAGTCGCTTGACCCGCCCCACATTAGAAACTTCATCGCAATCGTGTTACTGCGCGGGTTTGGGCTGCACCGTCGGCGTAACGACAGGCGTACTCTTGGGGGTGCGCGATTCTTCTGCTGCGTCCGCCGCTGACTCAGTTTCGGGCGTGGGCGGCGTCACCCGTGCGATGTAGACCTTGCGAATACGCCGATTTTCAACCTCATCCACACGCATATGCAGAGTCGGCGTTTCAATCGTCTCGCCAATTTCCGGCACATGACCTAATTTGCTGTAAACATATCCGCCAATCGAGTCGTTTTCGTCGTCCGGGAGGTCAATATCTAGCAGTTCGTTGACATCACCGAGGTTCATGCCGCCATCCACAATATAGGCATTCTCGCCCACACTGACGTATTCGGCTTCCTCGTTGAGGTCGTATTCGTCCTGAATATCGCCTACGATTTCTTCGATCAAATCTTCAATCGTGACGATCCCCGCCGTGCCGCCGTACTCATCAACGATGATTGCAAGGTGGATTTTCTTCTCTTGCAGTTCTTTGAACAGCACATCGGCGCGTTTGGTTTCAGGGACAAAATACGCCGGACGCATGATGTCACGCGATTTCTTGTTGACCGTTGCGGCATCGCCCCACAGTTTGAGCAAATCTTTCGCGTACAGCAGCCCCTTGATATTGTCGATGTCTTCATCATAGACGGGGATGCGCGAATGACCCGTCTTGATCAACAACTTGACCGCTTCGCTCAACGGCGTACCCGCTTCAACCGCTGTAAGGTCAGGACGCGGCACCATGACTTCTCGCGCTAACGTCTCGCCAAATTGCAAGACGGAGTAAATCATTTCGCGTTCTTCATCTTCAATCGTGCCGCCCTTTTGACCGTCCTCGACCAGTGTCATGATCTCTTCTTCGGTCACGGCTTTGTCGATTTCCTCACCGCCTGTGATCCGCGAGAGGGTATCGCTGAGGCTCATGAAGACTTTGACCAGCGGCGCAAGAATCACCGAGATCACGCGCATGGGCATAGCAACCAGCCTCGCCAGTTGATCTGCGTAAGCATTGCCAAGCGCCGAAGGGACGAGATCGCCGACCAGATAGGTCAAGAGCGCGATGGGCAGCAGCACCGCCAGATACCCTATTTCAGGGATAATGCGGTTGCCAGTTATTTCTTGGGCGCTAATCAACGGCTCGGCTAAATCGACAGTCGCTACAGCGACGATGGCAAACTTGACCAGCATCAAAAAGACTTGAGCGGTGATGTATAAGCGAGGGATATCATCGGTCAGGCGGGTGATGCGCTTGGCAGCGCGATCCCCTGACTCCGCACGTTCTCGAAAAGCATTGCGGCGGACATTCGTCAGCACCGCGTAAGTTAGTTCCATTGTGCCGTGAACGATGATCAGGGCAATTAAGAGCAGCACAGTAGATATACTACCGTCTTCCAAGTTTGGATACCTCATTTAATCTTGCAAAAATGATTTTATCATACGGATTAATCTGCTTGCAAGCATTCCATAGGTGTTCCACGAATCTTAATCTGTTAGCGGGGCGATTTACGGCGCAAACAGGGTCATACCTTCTAATGCGATGGGTAATGCGAACAGATCGTGCCAGCCCGCTTTTTGTTCTGCCATGCGCCCATAGACATGCACGCGCAGTTTGCTCACGAGCGCGTCCTGCGCCAGCGTGAGCGCAGCATCTTCTTCAAACGCGATCCAGGTGGTGACGCCTTCTTGAGTCTGATCCTCTATCCCCTCGCTGAACGACGGCACAGCATAGGGGACGCGCTTGCGATCTGCCAGTGTGGGGAAAGGCTTCACGGACGGTTTGAGCGGCTGCCCGCCGATGCTCAAGACGACAATTGGCGCGGGCAGCGCGGCGATCTGTGTGATGTGCATGGCGTCGATGAAACCGCCTAAACGCACCGTGCCATCCCATTCCAGCGAATCAGCTTGCCAGCGTAGTTGAGTCAGCGGCGCACCGTCTGCACCGCCCCAACGCAGAGTCAGCACCTCAGCGGGGGCGGTCAGCGTGAATAAGCCCTTCGCGCCGTCTACGCGCACAGCGTCGTTGTCAGTGGTCAGCCATAGGAGATCGAGCGCATAAGCCGGAATTGTCCAACGGGCGCAAAGCTGCCCCGAAAGTTGATCATTCATGTCGATTAGTCCTTTCAATTGACCTCATCCTCTGCCCGTCTCCGCAAAACCGCCTCACCCCCCGACCCCCGCTCCCAAAAAGAGGAGAGGGGGAGTAAAGCAACCTCACCCCCTGCCCCTCTCCGAACGGAGAGGGGAGTAAACACATTTTTGAAGTCCCTCTCTATTTGGAGAGGGATTTAGGGTGAGGTTGATTCAAACTTTTAACGTTAGTTAATTAGATGGCGCAAGCATCTATGTTACACTGAAGATCAAACTCAGCCATGGAGTAAGAATGCGATTGAAGCGACATTTACGCCAATCATGGGCAAGGTTAATCTCTGACATTTTAAGTCCGCCCGTCATATGGGCATTTTTAGCATTCCCGATTGCCTTACGCGAAGCAGAAACAACCCAACAAGCCCTGTTGTGGGCAGTGACCTACGGCGTGTTTGTATGTCTGCTGCCTGTGGCTTATATCGCGTGGATGGTGTCTCGCGGCAAAATAACTGATATTCATATGCAGGTGCGGCGGCAGCGCATTCTTCCTTTCATGTTCTCCATCGTGTCTACGGCGATTGCGTGGCAAATGCTCCGTTTGATGGGAGCGCCCTCACTGCTGCCTTTATTCGCATTGTTCAGTTTGATCCAAATTGTGATTATGCTGGCGGTGACACTCGTATGGCAAATCAGCATCCATTCCATGAGCATCACCTGTGCAGTGCTGACAGCGGGCGCACTTTATGGCGTTGTCCCCGCTTTAATCCTCAGCCCGTTGATCCCCGTTGTGGGGGCGGCACGCATCAAACTACGGCGACACACCCTCGCACAGGTCATTGCGGGGAGTGTAGTCGGCGGTGTACTCACATTTGGGATGTTCCTCACATTAAATTAACCAAACGCACATGATTATGACAGAAAATATAAACAGGATAAAAGTTCTACCTATCCTCTGTTGTAGCTCTTTTTTGGTTTAGCTTCGTTGTGTGTTAAAGTCGAATACGTGAATATGATACAGGTAGGTAGCACCCGTATGCAGTCGGATGACATCGGGATCATGCAGCGAATCGCCGTGAGTGATCAACAAGCCCTTATGGAGCTTTACGAAAAATACGGCAAAGCGGTGTATAGCTTGGCTTACCGCGTGGTCAATAATTCCGTGCTGGCAGAAGAGGTCGCTCAAGACACCTTCCTGAAAGTGTGGCATCAAAATGCCCGTTGGGATTCGGAAAAGGGCAAACTGAAAAGCTGGCTGTTGACCATTGCTCAATTCACAGCCATTGACCGTTTGCGACAGGAACGGCGTCAACCCGCCGTACTGCCCGACTCGATAGAAGATAACGCCGAAAGGGTTGTTTTTGGCGAGGCGCTTCAATGGCAAGACGGCAGCACCATGAAACTTTTAATTGCTCAACTTCCTATTGAACAAGCGCGGTTAATTGACCTAGCGTTTTTTCATGGGATGAGTCACAGCGATATTTCGGAATCGCTCAATATGCCGCTTGGCACGGTCAAGACGCGGCTGCGGTCTGGTCTGAGACGATTACGTGAATTGTGGATGAATAACGAAGATTAAATCTAAACGACCTATCTCAACCGTTCTATTATGATAACGGTGTAATACAGCACTGGCTCAAATGACGCAGCACAACGATTGTAATGAAATTCTTGACCTAATACCTGAGTACGCCTTCGGTTTAACCGATGAGATGACTTCACGTCGCATCGAAGCTGCACTGCCCACTTGCCCGGAAGCCGCGCAACAATTGGCAGAATTTCGCCGTTTACAAGCGGATATGCTCGAAAACGTGCCTCAGATCGCGCCCCCCACTACGCTGGCGCATCGCTTACGCGAGACGATTGCTAAAGAAAGCACACCCGCACCCTCAACAGTATTGCGTCCACCGACGGAACACCCACGGGGTGTTATCGTCATGCCGGATGTCAAGAGGAGTCGTGCGGCACATCAGCGCACAAGTTCAAGACCTGCTTCCTCGCCACTACCGCCATCACCCCTACCGCAGCGGCGCTCAAATATTTTACCGTTGGTCGCTGTCGCAGCATTGATCGCGCTGGTGGCAACCAATATCTATTGGTTCGGGCGCGTGAATACGATGTCTGCACAAATGCGAGACGCGACGACGCTGTTAGCGCAGTTTCAGGGCGATGTTTTCTCTGTACGCAACATAGATACGCTGGAAACGGCTCGTTTAAGTGATAGTGGTCAAGATGGTTTCGCCATGGTCATGTGGGATCAAGACTCACAAACGGGCTTGGTCTACGCACGCGATTTACCCGACGTTGACCCCGGACGTGAGTATCAGTTATGGCTGCTGCGCGGCGATGAAACTGTCAGCGGCGGCACATTCACGCTGACGGAGAACGGCGAAGGCGCATTGATCTTCACCGCGCCGGAATCGATCACCAACTTTGAAGCCGCCGGAATCACCGATGAACCTGCGGGTGGCAGTGAAGCACCCACGAGCGCCCCAATCGTCTCTGGCGCTCTGTAAAAACAACCTCATCCCCCCAAACGATCAGCCTCACCCCCGACCCC
>JBBQRJ010000323.1:0-5793 GCA_038214955.1 Aggregatilineales bacterium
CGAGAAGCGTGGCGATAAAACCCGTGTCGAGTTTCGGTGTGGCGGGCGGGCATTAGAGGTGTTTTCGTCACAAAACACGCTGGTGAATCAGCTTACGGCGCATTTGACCTGTAAAGCCGATGAAGTTTTCGGCTCGATCACGCGAATGCAAGACGAGATCAAGACAGCACAGCGCGATTTGAAAGCGGCGAAATCACAGTTGATCGAAGCGGAAGCCGAACGCCTCATCGCACAAACACCCAATGAAAATAATTTGCGCGTAGTCATAAAGACTTTTACGGATATGGATGTCAGCGATATTCGTTTATTAGCCTCGAAACTGGTACAGACTCCCGGCGTGATCGCTTTGTTGGGCGCAGCGGGTGATAAAGCGCAGATGGTCTTTGCAAGAAGCGAAGGTTTGAAACCCGATATGAACGCGCTCATCAAAATGGCGCTGGCGGCGATCAACGGACGTGGGGGCGGTCAAGCGAACATGGCGCAAGGCGGGGGAGTGCCTGCCACCACCGAGCAAATCAGCGCGGCGTTGGAAGTGGCAGCGGGATCGATCCGGTAATGACAACCCCCTCTCCGAAAAAGGAGAGGGGAGAAAAGCAAGTGAAGAGAAGTGAATCAGGCGGGAATGATCAATTCTTGACCTGCGTAAATCAGGTCATAGTTGTAAATGCCATTAACGGCTGCCAGCGTGTGAATGTTGATGCCGTTGGCTTGAGCAATTGCCCACAACGTATCACCAGCACGCACAATATAGAGCGTGCTATTGCCCGTGTTACCGCCAGTTTGCGGTACGTCAGGCGCTCCGGGGACGAATACGCTGCCATCTGTGCGGAGCAGACCGCGTACCGGAACCGTTCCCGCTACTGCTGTTGATTCGACCCAACCCGTCGTGCCGCTCGGCAAACGGATTTGCACCCATGTCGCGTTGTAGTTGCGACCCAGCAATGTGATTGCCGTGCCAAGCGGCGCGGTAGCGATCACCTGCCCGTTGGGGTCGGGGTTGCTGCGAATATTGGCGTTCAATGCGCCGGTGATCGATCCGGTTGGCACAACTGCGGGCGTGACCGGTGTGTCACTGACTGGTAGATCGAACACGCGGAACGGGATGTACAGGTAGTTCACATTGACCCAACCGGTCACGCCATTGGTCAGGGAGATCAGCACCCAACTGCCAGCCGTGTTACGCGCTACAACATTGACGCCATAGCCGAACGGCAGCGATGCAAGCGAACCGTACTGCAAACCGGGACCCGAACGTACATTGACCGCACCCGTGTTGACCGAGGCGGTAGGCGCGTCCTGCGCGAATGTGGGAAGCACACTCAACAAGAGGACAGCCAAAATCAGAACGACGATCTTTCCCTTAGACATCAGTAAAACCCCCTTCTAGGACAATTGCTTGATGCGAATTCCAGACGCTTACGGACGAACTTTCTTTTATTGTAATGGGGATAACGTTAACTGCTCGTCCGAGCAAAATCTGATTTACCCCATTATCACCAGTTTCCTAAAAGCTCGCTAGGTCTGGGTGAGTTATAGGTGGGTATTTCTTGGGTATGCAGTACGGCATCGGTGTGACTGCCGAAGTGGTTGAGGAAGCGCCCGCCGCGATCACCAACGTACACCTGCACCGTGCCATCGTTCGATGCAAGCCCGGTGATTTCGTCGTTGCCAATTTGATGCCCGTTGATCGCGCCGATCCCGCTTTTCAATCGTCGGGTATTTGGCGCGATCATCTTCATAGTGGTCTAAAGTGTAGTCGTAGGTCGTTTGGCTGAAACTGGCGCAGCATGATCCCCATTAACTCATGTTCCCGTGATGGTGGGCGGCTCTGGCGAACGTTCCAACTTCAAGATCACGACAGCGAGCGGCGGCAGAGTCAAGTTGATGCTTTGCTGGTAGATGTGATAGGGAATGTCATCGGTCATCACGCCGCCGTCATTGCCAACGTTACTCCCGGCATAGTACTCAGCATCGCTGTTGAGGATTTCTTTGTAGAAACCTTTTTCTGGCACGCCAATTCGGTAAACATGACGAACGACAGGCGTAAAGTTGAGCGCCACGACCAGAAAATCATTTCGGTCATCAGCATAACGCAGGTAGGCGAAGGCGCTTTGTTCTACGTCGTTGACCTCAATCCACTGGAAACCCGACAGATCAAAATCGTGTTCGCGCAGCGCGGGCTGTTCGCGCAGCAGTTTGTTGAGGTCGCGTACCCAACGCTGCATCCCTGTATGAGTCGGGTAAGCGGTCAAATCCCAATCCAACTGGCGCATTTCGCTCCATTCGCGCCACTGACCGAACTCTTGCCCCATAAAGTTGAGTTTCTTGCCGGGGTGCGTGAACTGGTAGCCGAACAACAACCGCAGCGAAGCGAACTTTTGCCACCAGTCGCCCGCCATTTTCTGAATGAGCGATCCCTTGAGGTGAACGACTTCATCATGCGACAGCGACAGGACAAAGTTTTCAGTGAAGGCGTAGAACAGCGAAAACGTGATGTGATTGTGTCCATAGCGGCGGAAGATAGGGTCAAGTTTCATGTAGTCGAGCGTGTCATGCATCCAACCCATGTTCCATTTGAACGTGAAGCCGAGTCCGCCTAAATAGGTTGGACGTGATACCATCGCCCACGAGGTCGATTCTTCGGCAATCGTCACCGCACCGGGGAATTCGCTGTGTACCGCCGTGTTGAATTCCTGCATAAAGCTGATCGCTTCGAGATTTTCGCGTCCGCCGTGTTGATTTGGCAGCCATTCCCCTGCTTTGCGCGAGAAATCGAGGTAGATCATGGAGGACACCGCATCAACGCGCAGACCGTCAATGTGATACATACTCAACCAGAACAGCGCGTTCGAGATCAAGAAGTTGCGAACTTCGTTGCGCCCATAGTTGAAAATGTACGTTCCCCAATCGGGATGTTCACCGCGCCGCGCATCGGCATGGGAGTAAAGATGTGTCCCGTCGAAGAAGCTGAGCGCGTAACCATCTTTAGGGAAATGCGCCGGAACCCAATCGAGCAGCACGCCGATGCCGTTCTGGTGACACTGATCAACGAAATACATGAAGTCTTTCGGCTCACCGTAACGGCTGGTGGCGGCGAAATAGCCCGTCACTTGATAGCCCCACGATTCATCAAGCGGGTGTTCCGCAACGGGCATTAGCTCGATGTGTGTATAGCCCATGTCCTTGATGTAGGGAACAAGTTCGTCGGCTATTTCGCGGTAGGTCAACCAGTCGCCATTTTCTTTGCGTTTCCACGAACCTAGATGGAGTTCATAGGTTGACCATGCTTGCGTGAGCGGATTTTGCTGCTTGCGTGCTTCCATCCATGCATTGTCGCCCCATGAATAGCCATTGAGGTTGTAGACTACTGACGCATTTTGCGGACGCTTTTCCATGTAGAAACTGTATGGGTCAGACTTGTCTGAGCGGTAGCCGTTGAAACGGGAATAAATGTTGTAGCGATAGACCGCTTTTTCATCGACACCTGGGATGAACAACTCCCATATACCGTTGCCGGGGTGGAGGCGCATGGGGTGTGTGCGGGCATCCCACCCATTGAAATTGCCGATCACGCTGACCCGTTGTGCGCCGGGCGCCCATACCGCGAAATTGACGCCCTTAATGCCATCAATGTCTACGCAATGCGCCCCAAGTTTTTCGTAACTGTAGAGGTGTTTGCCCTCACCAAGCAGGTAGAGGTCATAGTCGGTGAGCAGGGGAGAGAATTCATAGGGATCGTAGAATTTGCGCGTTTGCCCATCCCACGTCTGTTCTTCGTAATGATAAAACGTCTGTCCGCCGGGGATTGTCACCTCGAAGAATCCTTCAGGACGCAGTTTATTCATCTCGAAGCGTTCGTCGGTGGAGTCAATGATGACGGTTAATGATTTTGCAGTGGGTCGCAGGGCGCGGATCGATAGTTGACCCTCAGCGATGACATGCGCTCCTAGCACAGCAAATGGGTTGCCGTGCGTGGCATTCAGTAAATCACGAATCGAATCTTCATGAACGTTAGTTACGACTGCCATAAGGTAAATCTCCTTTCGGACAATCGTATTATAAACACAACTATCCCTGTCTACACGCTTTTGTGCATAAGTGTTTCTTGAGAAACTTGTCACAAACGAATGTCGTATGTTAAAATATAGACTGACCAGTCGGTCTATGCAGGAGATCAAAACGTGAATGACCCTCGTGGCACACGGGATCGCATCCTTGACGCGGCGCTGAACATCTTCGCCAGCAAAGGCTATTACGACACGCGCATGGATGAAATTGTCGCGGCGTCGGAAACTTCTAAAGGTTCAATCTACTTTCACTTCCCCAACAAAGAACGCCTGTTTCTGGCGCTCGTAGACCAATTCGCAGACCTGATTGAGCGGCGCGTGCGCGAAGCCGTCGAATCCGAGGCAGAGGGAATGGGGCGTGTTAGCGCCGCCCTGCAAGCGTGCCTTGAAACGTTTGGACGCTACCGCCGCCCCGCGAAAATCATGCTGGTGCAAGCGGTGGGTTTGGGCAGCGTATTTGAGAAAAAGCGCGTCGAAATCAATGACCGTTTCGCCAACTTGATCAAAGAGTATCTGGATGAGGCGATCACGGTAGGGGATATTGTGCCTGTCGATACGGACGTAGTGTCGTATGCGTGGATGGGCGCGATTTACGGTATTGTGATCCGGTGGGTGTACACGGGCGAACCCGACTCCGAGCGGATTCTCACTGCACTGCTGCCTATGCTGCTGAAAAGCGTGGGCTACGACGAGCCAGAGGAGCAGCCCTCGTGAGCGGAGAACGCTTGATCAGCTACAGCCAACGTGCGCCGAACATCACGATTGCGGAATTTTTGCGACAGGCGAACGGTCACGAGCGGTTTTACTGGGAAAAAGGCGATTTCGCGTGCGCGGGCTTTGGTATTGCCGTTGAACTGACCGCGTGGGGCGGGGATCGCGTGAAGTCCATTGAGGACAAGGCGCGTAAACTGTTTCGTGACGTGGTGGTGATCAATGATGCCGAGCCGCTGTTGTTCGGCGGGTTTTCGTTCTACAGCGATTTTGTCACCGAGAACACATGGGCGGCGTTTGCTCCCGCTTATTTCGTGCTGCCCCATTATCAATTGGTCAAACATGGGGCGGATACATGGCTGACCCTCAATATCCAGATTGGCGCAGATGAAACCTACGACGAGTCCGAACTGCGCGAGGCGTTAGAAGCCCGTTACGAGGCGCTGCTCAACGCCGATCAGCCGATCCTCGATCACCAACCCGAACTGATCAGCGTGAATTACCCCATGCCGTTCGATACATGGTCGGAGATCATCACGGACGCGACGACTCGCATGAAGGCGGGCGAGATGCAAAAGGTCGTGCTGTCCCGCGTGTGCGAAGTCCGTTTTGATGATCGCATTGATGTTGAGTCGGCGATGGCGTACCTCAACGAAAAATATGCCGACTGCTACCGTTTCTTGTTCGAGCCGAGTCCGCATCTGGCGTTTTACGGCGCGACTCCCGAACTGCTGGTTGCCGTTGACGGATCGCGTATTGAAACGATGGGCTTGGCGGGGACGATCAAGCGCGGGCAAACGCCGGAAGAAGATGACATGCTGGCGGATCGCTTGCTGAACGACCCCAAAGAAGCCTATGAGCATCGCGTGGTCGTGGATTCACAGCGCGAACGGCTCACGCCATTGACAAGTTCGCTCATAATTCCCAACGCGCCGACGACGCTTAAACTCAGCAACCTTCAGCACTTATACACGCCGATCACCGGACAATTGTCTACTCCGGCAGGCGTGCTGCC
>JBBQRJ010000324.1:0-5754 GCA_038214955.1 Aggregatilineales bacterium
GCCAATTCGAGCGATTGTTCGCCGCCGTGCGCGTCGAGGATCACCACGCGGTTGGTATCCACGTCAAAGCCCGCGTCCCGTGCGGTGATGTCGTTCGCCACCAGCAGATCAAGCCCTTTGCGCTCTAATTTTTCCCGCGCATGAGCGATCAAGTCTTCGCTTTCTGCCGCAAACCCCACGACAATACGCGGTCTATGAATATCGCGCCGCCGTTCCTTGACTGATGCCAGAATGTCGGGGTTTTTCTCCAGATGAAGCGTTAAGCCGCCCTCATCACCCGACTTCTTGATCTTTTGCTCGGACACGGTACGGGGGCGAAAATCTGAAACTGCCGCCGCCATGATCAAGGCGTCTGCGCTCACCTGATGCGCCAACACCGCTTGCTGCATCTGCGCGGCGGTTTCCACCGCGATCAGTTTTACGCCGTAGGGCGTGGTCAGCCCACGCGCCGCGCTGATCAAAATGACCTCTGCACCCGCATCAACGGCGGCTTGTGCCAGCGCGTGACCCTGTTTGCCGCTGGATCGGTTGGTGATAAAGCGCACCGGATCAAGCGGTTCGCGTGTGCCGCCCGCTGTGATCAACAACTGCTTATCCTTCAAAACGCCGCCGAGTCCTAGCACGCGCCGGATCACGCCGATCAGTGTGGGAGTTTCCGGCAGTCGTCCCACGCCCAGCAGCCCAGACGCGAAGCGCCCCGACTCCGGTTCGATCACCGTGACGCCGCGCTGCCGCAGGATAGCGATATTCGCCTGAACCGCCGGATGTGCGACCATATTCCCGTCCATCGCGGGCGCAACGATCATCGGGGCGGTAGTTGCCAGCGCCGTAATCGAGAGCAAATCATCGGCTATACCCTGCGCGAGTTTAGCAATTGTATTTGCCGTCGCGGGCGCAACGATGAACAAATTCGCGCTTTCTGCTAACCCGACATGCGCCACATGAGTCGGCAAACTGCCGCCGCCCGCCTCCCACAACTTTGTATAGACCGAGCGTCCCGTCACCGCTTGAAAGGTCAGCGGCGTGACAAATTCGCGTGCGGCGTCCGTCATGATAACATCGACTTCCGCGCCGAGTTGGGTCAATTTGCTGGCAAGGTCAATCGCCTTGTAACAGGCGATACTGCCCGTCACACCAAGCACAATCCGTTTACCGTCAAGCAGCGTAATCCGTTCGATGTCCATCTGTCACCCATTTTTTAGGGATACTGGTTTGGGTTAATTACTCACCTTACGCAGGGTGTCAGATTGACCCCCACCCCGCTCGCTGCGCTCGCCTCCCTCCCCCGAATTCAGGGGAGGGCGAAAACAGGAGTCGGCTTGCTCCCCTCCTCGAATTCGGGGAGGGGTCGGGGGTGGGGTCAGAAATAACGATCTGCGTAAGGTGAGTTGGTAAGTCTAACCGCTTCTACTGCGCCCGCTAATTGAAGTGAATCTAATGCACGCAGCGGATATTTTACGAGCAGTTGACGGGCAATTTCCAGAACAGGTGGTTCTAGGTCAACAACAAGATACTCATCGTCCACATGTCGCAAAAAGTGATTTTGCATTTGCACGCGATCTGGCGTCAGTATTGCGCCTTCACGCTCCCGCCGCGCAAAATGCGACACCATTTCAACGGTGGTCAACGCACAGATAATGAGGACATTATCCGCGCTTTGGCTGCTCCATTGAACTACCCACTCTGATCCCGTTTCTGGAACATATCTTTTCACGAGGGCGCTGGTATCCACGTAGTAGGTGGTCAAATACGATCCTCGCGGTCTTCATTGATATAGTCCCATGTTGAACGGGCTGGATTCGCAATCAACCGTCCGATCCGTTCTGCTTCCCCTGTCGAAAGTTCAACAGCGTTTTCAGGCGCATAACGATGTGTGCTTAACACGCCGCCTTCCAACAAGCGGCGGCGAATTTCCTCACGAGTCATCGCGGGTTGTTTTTCCGCTGGATCATGATATTCAATGGTCAAATCGATTGTGCCGATGGGAACATTTTTCGGCAGTTGGATATGGATTTCCCGCCGTTCGTCAATTTCAGCCTTTAGTTTGATCTGGCTCATATTTAACTCCCACTCTCTACAACTATTGTACTGCTAGTTGGGGGGATCGTCCGCATCGAGGTGAGCGCGTACCAACCACGCCAGCGCAATCGACAGCGCCGCCGCATCACGCCATTCGTCCCCGTTCAGGCGATCAGGATACTTGGTACGCATGATTTTGCTGAGGATATTCGACAAATGGTACAGCACTTCACGATGCATCATCCCAAATTTGAGCGGCAGCCCATTGGCGTCGCGCATTTCATGGCGCACAATGCGAAGCGTCTCCGCATAAATTTCATCGCTGAGAAGCTGTGAAAATTCTTCTTCGCTGAACGGAGGCGGCGAGTCTAAGCTGCTCAGGTCAAGGTGACGGTTGATAAAATCGACAAAACTTGCCGGCGAACTTTCAGGAACTTGTTGATCATCAGGCATTGTCTACTCCAGCTTTCTAAGCCCATTAAGAGTCTACAACGGCTCATGACGTTCGTCAATTATAAACGGAACGCCCCCGCTTGACGGACGAACGCCCGCGCCCCCAAAACAATCGATACGGCGGGCAACCAGATCACCCCATAAGCGGCAAACAGGCTCACCAGAATCTCAACGCCATCGGGATCGGTACGCGGCAGAGCATAGCCGATCACCGCACCCACCGCGAACAGAATCGCCGTTGTGACCATGCCGCGAAGCGTCGGCGCTGGTGTGGAGTCCAGCAGGGTTGACCCTTTAGCGCGTTTTTGAAACCACAGGATCGCCGCGCCGAAGCCCGCCAGCACCAACGTGATCACCGCTGTCACGCCGTCAATTCTCCCCTGTGCCGCCTGAAACAACAGCAGCACCGCCGCCACCGCGCCGATGATCAGCCAACCAAGCGGCGACAGGCGAAAATCAGTTGGGCGTTCGACCCGTTGGAGCGGGATCGCCGCGAGGAGGATCACGCTGACGCCGATCACGAATGCGAGGATCAGCAGAATCGGGGATGTAGGTTCAGCCGCGCCCCATAATTCGAGCGGCGACCATTTTGCCCATACCGCCCACGCCACCCCGACGAGAATCACGCCGAACCGTGCAAGCGGCGATTTGCCTATGCCAAAGAAGATCGCCAGCGCGATCAACCCCATGAGCGTATGAGCGCCCATCGCCCGCGTGAACAGCGTGCGCGGCATGTCGATCAAGGCGGTGGCGGGGTGAATGAACAGCGCGGCTAACAACCCGTAGAGTCCGGCGAGAGTCATCAGCGCATACAAATCCCGCGCACGGTGACGCGATGCGAGGTCAAGCAGCAGCGCACTGATCGCGTAGCAGCCAATCAACGACAGCCAATCAGCCGCCGTTGGAATAGGCGTCCACAGCAGGATCACAGAAGCGAACCCAAGCAGCACTGCCAGCAGCAGACGATAGATCACAACAGGAGACAGCACGCGGTTTGCTCCGAGAAAAATTATTCTGGCTTGATGGCGACCAACTGCGAAACGTGATCCGCCTCGTTATTACGCAGCACGCGCCAATCGCCAAAATAGCCGGCAAGTTCCCCCTGACCGAGCAGAAAATCGCGTGGGGCGTCCGGCGCAACGTTCGCGCAGCGTGCATTGAACGATTCGTAGATGATGCGCCCCCCCGGTTTGATTGAAGCGCGGATCATCGGGAACAACTCACGGCGCAGAAAACGGATCACGCAGACGAATTCGTAGGTATTCGGCTCTAGCGTCAATTCTTCGAGGTCGATTTGCATAAAATTGACACTGCGTAAGCCGCATTCAGACGCTTTTTCTTGCGCTCGTGTCAGCGCAACCCGGCTGATGTCCATGAGGTCAACAACGTAGCCTTGCGCCGCCAACCACAGCCCATTTTGTCCCAAGCCGCACGCCAGATCGAGCGCGTGGAACGGCTTTTCCAGCCCTTGAATCGGCGGCGTATATTGGAACAACAGCGGATCGGGGTCTGGATACGGAAAATTAGCAGTTTCGCGGTAAATGGTGTCCCAGCGCACACGATCTTTTGCGGACATGAAATTTAGTCCCTACCTGCGTATATTGGTAAATAGAGATTTATATGAGAGACCGCTTGCATGGCGTCGGCGTCACCGGGGTACAAGGTTGCATTCGGGTTTCGGCGGCGACGTTCGTACAAAGCATAAGCGTCCCGCAAGGTGACAAAATCGGGCGTGCGCCATTCGGTGAGGTTGAGGCATTGCATCACCCGTTGGATGCGCTGCCCGTTCGGAGTCGTCCAGTCCGCGCCTTTTAACAGATTGCTTGCCCCGGAAGTCTCCCCTCCCACTTTGCCAAGAACGCTGCTGCTCAGGCGGTCAAACAGCTTTCCCGCTTGCCGGGGATTGACGCCGCTTGCCATTTTCTTCACGTCGTCGGGCAGCGCATCAAACGGAATGCCGCCTACTGCTGCTTCCCGATCAACCGGGTCTGGCGGTGCATTCAACGCCTCTGTGATGCACTCGTACTTCGCCAACGCAATAACGGGATCGACAAGCGATCCATCTACACGGGTCATCATCGCTTCCCCTTCTAATGAGGCTTCGAGGATCAGCGGGAACGACGGGAGCGAAATGGGTTTTTCTGCCAGTATGCGAGTCCAACCCTCACGCGGTGGCGCAATGAAAAGGCGCACGGCGTCACGGTAAACCCGCCCCGGCATCAATCCAAATGGGTTGAATTCGGTATAACCTGACGTTAGTATCAATTCACGTAGAGCAGCGGCAACTTCCTGCTGATTCGCTGAGCGGAAATACACACTGTACCAAGTGACCATCACAACTCCCTGCAACTGCCGTGTTTGTCACCATTCTATCGCGTGATCGCGGTGTCGTATAGCATTTGGTATTACGTTGGATGGTAATACATTTGATGATCATATTTCAAGCCATACAAATATCTCTTAAATCCATTCTAACATAAATCAAAGGAGAAACCCATGAAGATTTATACCAAGACAGGGGACGACGGCACAACCAGCCTGTTTTCGGGTGGGCGCGTGCCAAAACATCACTTACGGGTCGAAAGCTATGGCACGGTTGATGAACTCAATTCCACACTGGGCTTTGCCCGCACGCAGCACCCCACCGCCGATACAGATGCCTATTTATTGCGCGTGCAGCATCAATTGTTCAACGTAGGGGCAGACCTCTCTACGCCGCTGGATGCGCCAACCAGCTATGTTGTACGCATGGATGCCGCGACGATCACATGGCTAGAGGAATCGATTGACACCATGACGGACGCGCTGCCGCCGCTCAATTACTTTATTTTGCCGGGTGGATCGCCCGCCGCCGCCGCGATTCACATGGGGCGAACGGTCTGCCGCCGCGCCGAACGCTTGATCACAGCACTGGCAGAACATGAACCATTAGGCGATCAGGTTGTCCCCTACATCAACCGCCTATCCGACTTTCTGTTCACGCTGGCGCGTTGGGAGAATCAACAGGCGGGCGTGCCAGATGTAAGGTGGACACGCTGACCTCACCCCAACCCCTCTCCAAGTGGAGAGGGGCTAAAAACGTCTATTTTGCTCCCCCCCTTGTATCTTAATGGGAGGGGGTTGGGGGTGAGGTGATTTACGTCTCAGGGTGATAGTAGTACGTCCGCAAGACCAGCCGCCCCAAGCGCAGTTCGTCGCCATGACGCAGCACGCGAACTTCTTGCGGGTAAAGGCGCTGTCCGTTGATGAAGGTGCCGTTTGCGCTTCGCATGTCCGACACGC
>JBBQRJ010000325.1:0-5733 GCA_038214955.1 Aggregatilineales bacterium
TACACCCCTGAGCGCGTCGTGATTGACGTAACGACGGCGGCGGACGGCTATCTGCTGCTCACGGATGCGTATTACCCCGGTTGGGAAGCGACGATTGACGGCGAACCCACCCCAATTTATCGCGCCGATGTGATGTTCCGCGCCGTGTTCGTCCCCGCTGGCACGCACGAAATTATCTTTTCGTACCGTATTTTTGATATACCTTAATCTATAATCATTTTTTAAGCCTATTTCTTACTGTTCTTGCCTAATTCTATACTGCGCCTCATTTAGTCATGTAAAAATCCCTGAAATTGATCCCTCATCATGAAAAAGGCGACTTATGCCGCGCAATATCCTCATTCTCGAAGACGACAACGAGCTGCTTCTGCTCTACAACCGCACGCTGACCAAAGCGGGCTATCGGGTCTACCTCGCACGTAATATCAGCACAGCACAGGAACGACTTCAAGCCTATGACATTGACCTGTTCATCTGCGATCTGCACGTCGATGATATGTTGAGCATTCAACATCTGCGTGATGAACTGGCAGTGCTTCGCCAGAAGCAAATTCCGGTGATCGTTATTTCGGGGCATTCTGAAATGAAAGAAGAATGTGAACAACGTGGGTTTGCGTTTGCGCTGAAACCTATCACACCGCGAGAACTACCCGGTCTGGTGGGGTATGCCTTGAACGCTACCTAGAGGGGGTACAATCTCACGCCCAACCCCCTCTCCGAAAAGCGAGAGGGGGGAAACAGGGTCTTTCAACTCCCTCTCCTATTTTCGGAGAGGGAGTTAGGGTGAGGTGTCTTTCGGGTAATCGTCACTGAACAATCGGCACAGAGTTCAAATCCCCATCAACAATGTTGATGAAACCCGACGCGACCCATCCGACAGTGCCTCTAAACACGACCTGATACCAATCGCCCGCTGGCGTGCGCCCGATCACGGGGAGAATGTCACCCCAGGGGATGCGCCCCGTCTGAGCGGAGTCAGTTGTTGGTGCGCCGCGCAAACGCAGAGTCGCGTTCGTCTGCCCGACGACATTGGTACGATTCGCCGGATCACCCGACGTTGCAAACCCGCCCATAATCGGCGCGTTGAACTCGTTGCCATTCACGAACAGGTAGTAACCCCACACCCAGCCCTGCATCCCCGCTAACTGCACGAGGAACCAGCGGGCGGTTTCATCACGACCCACCACTGCATAGGTTTGACCGCGCAAAATGCGGTTGACCACGGGACCCGCGAAGAACGGTTGAGCGCGTACCAGCAAGACCGTCGCACGGATCACCGTTCCGGTGAGCGCCCCCGGTGGGATCGCGGGAAGCGAGGTTGGCGGAATGCGCGAGGCGGTCACGGTGGGTCCGGCAGTGGGTTGAATGACGCCGGGGGTTGTCCCCGGTGTCGTGCCGGGATTGACGGTGAGTTGGAAATACTGGAATTGGATCGCGGCTTGATCCACCAATTCGAGGTATTCAACCGTCAGTTGATGCGTTCCCGCCGTCAGGTTGAGCTGAAAACGATCTGTCGTTAGCACACGCCCGATAAAGCGATCCCACACAATCGCCCCATCGATCAAGATACGCACGCCGTCATCTGACGACACGACGAATTCATACGTCGATTGATTGAATAACTGTACAGAGGTGAAACGTGCCGAAAAGTTATCGACAGGGACAGCGGCATTCGGACTGCCTGTTCCCCAGTTGACGTTGATCCCGGTTGGGAGCGACTCGGTGTAAACGGGCGACCCTTGCAGAGTCGTATTGTTGAAATATTGTGCAGTCCAGCCCGTGCCAAACTCTCGATTCCCACTTGCGCTAATTGCGGCGACGGAAATAATGCCGATGACCAGCGCCATAAGCGCAAGACAAAGCGTCCGTTTGCTCATCGCTCCCCTCCTAGGAAAGATTGACGAAATTTCGTAAAAGTATAGCGCGTCCCGCAATCTGCGACACGCCCAATGGTCATGGGTGGATTTACTCGTGCAGCGTATACGACTGTCCCGGATCAAGCACAATCGGCTGCGAGTCGGTTTCATTGCTGACACGGTTTGCCCAACTGCCCCCGTCCTGCTGAATGGGCGGGAAGGTGTTGTAGTGCATGGGCAGCACCACACGCGGACGGATCAGCTTGACCGCACGAATCGAGTCGTTTACGCCCATCGTGAAGTAATCGCCAATCGGCAGAAACGCGAGATCGATCCCCTCGTCACCGTACAACGCCATATCCCCGAACAACGCCGTATCACCCGCGAAATACAGGCGATAGCCGCCACCCGTGATGATGAACCCGTTCGGCATTCCCCCATAACTGCCATCGGGCAAGGATGAACTGTGGAAGGCTTGCGTCAGCTTCACGGTCATGAAGCCGTAATCGGCGCAGCCGCCCGTATTTTGACCGTGTGCGGTCTCCACACCCTTCTTTTGCAGCCAGTGGCTAATTTCCACGTTGCTGATGGTTGCAGCCCCTGTTCGTTGAGCGATCTCGACAGCATCTCCAACGTGATCGCCATGACCATGCGAGATCAAAATGAATTCCGCCACTACCTCATCGGTGGTGAGTGACGCCAGCGGGTTTCCATTCATGAACGGATCAATCAAAACCGCGTGTCCATCAATGTCGAGCGCGAAAGTCGAATGACTTAGCCATGTAATCTTTATCGCCATCAGTCTACAACCCTTTGTAAGCTATTCCGCGAGTGGTAACGTCAGGGTAAAAGTCGTTCCCTGATTCAAACCGGGGCTAGTCGCCCAGATGCGCCCGCCATGCGCTTCGACCAACGCTTTGGCGATGCTCAACCCGATTCCCATGCCGCCATTCGTGCGCGTCATATGGTCTTCTACCTGATAAAAACGTTCAAATATTTTGTCGAGCTGATCTTTCGCCAAGCCGATCCCGTTATCGTTGATGCTAATCCAGACTTCATGCGCTTTGATCTCCACGTTCAGGATAATGCGCCCAAAGTCCGGTGTGAAACGGACGGCATTGTTCAAAATGTTGGTGATCGCCATGCCCATACGGATGCGATCTACTTTGACTTTCACATTATCATCGGGGGCAGTGTACAACATCCGATGTCGTCTGGCTTCACTAAGCGCAAACGCTTCTTGGGCAATCTCGTTGAGAAAACTCCCCAACGTGATACTTTCAAAGTTAAGTTCTGACGGGTTTTGATCCATAAAACGTAAGTTGGTGAGGTCCTCGATGATGCGCCGTAACTGCATGGCGCTGGAGACCACTTTTGAAGCATGAGCGCGTACTTCGGGGTCTTCGGTATCTTGAATAAAGCTGGCATAACCCAGAATCACGCCGAGCGGGGTTCGCAGTTCATGAGACGCAATGGCGATGAAGTCACTTTTGAGCTTGTCCAGATGGCTCAGTTCTTCATTTGCCTGTCGCAGCGCCGCGACCAGTTGGGCGCTTTCGATAGCAACCGCCGCCTGTGCCGCCAGTGTCGAAAGGTACTGGGCATCATCCGGCGTCCAGGGGAGTTGGCGCTTATTGATCGCTTCCAGCACGCCGATCACTTTGCTTTTGGCGTGCATGGGAACGCCCAAAATTGACCGGGTTTGAAACGCAAGGTCTTGATCCACTTTGGTGTAATGGCGCGGGTCAGTGATGGCGTTTTCCACCATGACAACACGGTTTTCTCGCAGCACCGTTCCGGCAATGCTGCCCTCTAACGGTACGCTTGTGCCGATCAGCGATTGCCCGTCGGTGGTGGTCGAAGCAAAACGTAGTTCGTTGGTTTTGGTGTCCCACAACAACACGGACGCCGCCTCAGCATCCACGATTTCTGCCGCTGCTTCCATGATGATGCTCAACAACGGTTTCAGCTTCAGGTTTGAATTCAACGACGCGCTGATTTCGGTCAAGCGGGTGAGTATGGAGATTTTCTGTGCGTAGGCTTCTTTTTCTTGAGTCATGTTGAAAACCGTTGTCTTCATTAACCGTCTTTGCATTATAGCGCAGCATACGGTTCTGCGCGGGCTTTACTATTTGAGAAATCTCCCCACTGAATCCCTATATATATTTTTAGTAGTAGTAGTAGGGGCTGTTCAAACTGTTCATAACTACTATGTGCAACAATTAAAAAAACTTATATCGCAATTTATATCCCATTATTTAACTTTATTTCACAGGCGTTACCCAAATGTTGCGATATAAGCGCACTTGTGTTCTAAAAGTTATGAACAGGGGGGCTGTTCATAACTCTGGCACTTATGAACAGTTTGAACAGGTTTTTAACAATCTCGATAACGTCCTTAACGAACTTCACAAATTATATCCCAAATGGGCAAAAGTTTTGAACAGGTTATGAACATAGCAAGCCGCTTACCTGTTCAAAACTCGGCATAGTTATGAACATTTTTAGAACAAAAATCCTAATAATGTTCATAACTCGCAAAGTTATGAACAGGTTGAACGACGAACAGGATTCTTAAGCCGTCGAGTTTGGGATAGACTTGGGAAATGTAGAATTAAGGTGGCTGCACCTTGATCACAGCCGCTTAACACTCCGTTGGTTAGGCTTGAAACAGCGCGCAGACTGCCCCTGCGGGGTCTTGAATGATACAAAAGCCGTTGCGCGGCGGGTTGATCACTTTGCCGCCAAGCTGTTCACAGGCTTTGACGCTGGCGTCCAAATCATCAACCGTGATGTAAATCATCCACTGCGGCGGCAAGGTTTTATTGTCACCGAGCGCATGGCACACGCCTACAACCGGATCGCCGCTGGCGGGGTCGGTCATGTTGAAGTCAATGTGATCGTCAACGGGAACATCTTGCGGTTTCCAGCCGACCACCTGAGCGTAAAAATCGCGGATTTCCGCTGCATTCGGAACGGTCAAGTCCGTCCAAACGATTCGTCCGACAGCTTGTTTTGCCATAATACCCCCCACATTTGACACAGAGCAGATATTCTATTCTATGAGCGAATAGATGAGCATGTCAATTTACTACAAATGTTCTCATTTATCAGGGGTTTCGCGTCACACTTTTTTCGATTATGATCATGTGGAGTTAGAACATTTGTGCTTATAGGTATGATCATGATCAACGGACTATTTTATATCCCGAATTATCTAAATCCTGTAGAACACGACGAACTGATGCAGCATATCGATCAAGCAGTCTGGTTGACCCTGCTTAGGCGGCGCGTGCAGCATTACGGCTACCTGTACAACTACAAGTCGAAAACGCTCAGCAAGTCGGATTATCTTGGCAAGCTGCCCCTATGGGCGCAAACCCTCGCGGAAAGACTGTACGCCGATAGATTAATGAGTAAACCGGCTGATCAAGTGGTGGTCAACGAGTACAAGCCGGGACAGGGAATTGCGCCGCATGTCGATTGCGTGCCGTGCTTCGGCGGGGACATCATTTCGATCAGTTTAGGGTCGGCGTGCGTCATGGATTTCACACGCGGCGGGGATAAACACGCGCTGTTACTGGAGCCGTGCAGTTTGCTTGTGCTGCGGGGTGAGGCGCGTTACCAGTGGCGACACGGCATCGCGCCGCGCAAAACGGATAGTATCGGGGATGTGGAAATCATACGAGAACGGCGCATTTCGGTGACGCTGCGAACGGTCACGCTGTAGCGATGTGACGTTATAATGGGCATGGCATAAATTCAGGGTGAGCAAAGGCGTGCCAATGCAGACGCAGCCGACAGTTAGTCTCTGAGCATGGGCGGGGTATTGAAGCGAACTAGTTCACTTTTGACCTTCTGCCGCATATCTTCATGG
>JBBQRJ010000326.1:0-5729 GCA_038214955.1 Aggregatilineales bacterium
CGTGTGGAAACCGAGTGAAGAAACGCCCGCTGTCGCTGCCTTGTTCGTCAAGGTGTTTGAAGATGCGGGTTTGCCCCCCGGCGTGTTGAATCTCGTGCTAGGCGCGGGGGAAGCAGGTAACGCGCTGGTGTCACATCCTGATGTGCGCGTGATTTCGTTTACGGGGTCAACGGACACGGGGTTGAAGGTCTACCAGAAAGCCGCGTCACTGGGCAAGAAAGTTTGCTTAGAGATGGGCGGCAAAAACGCGATCCTCGTGATGGATGATGCGAACCTTGAACTGGCGGCGAAGGCGATCACATGGAGCGCCTACGGCACAACGGGTCAACGATGCACGGCAACGAGCCGCTTGATCGTGCAGAAGGGGATTAAGCCGCAGTTGATCGAGGCGCTGATCGCACGGGCAAGCGAACTCAAGGTCGGGTATGGGATTGAAGATGGGATCGAAGTGGGTCCGCTCGTCAACCAGAAGGCGCTAGAGAAGGTCGAACGCTACGTTGGAATTGGGCGTGATGAAGGCGCACAGGTCGTTATCGGCGGCAATCGTCCCGATAACACGCATGGTTATTTCTATATGCCGACGCTGTTCTCGGATGTGACGCCCACTATGCGAATTGCGCGTGAGGAGATTTTTGGTCCCGTGCTGTCGGTGATCGAAGTGGACTCGCTCGAACAGGCTATTGAAGTCAATAACAGCGTGCCTTTCGGTTTGTCGAGCAGTATTTTCACTGAAAATGTGAATGCGGCGTTCCGTGCCATCCGTGATTTGACGACGGGGATTGTCTACATTAATCACGGGACGACAGGGGCGGAAATTCAGTTTCCGTTCGGCGGGACACGCGGCACGGGTAATGGGATGCGCGAGGCGGGGACAACGGCGCTCGACAGCTTCACCGAATGGAAGTCGGTCTATATCGATTACAGCGGACGGTTGCAGCGGGCGCAGATTGATAACCGGGAAACGCCGTAAAGAAAGACTAAAGCAAGCGATTGAACCACAGAGAACACAGAGAACACAGAGTAAAATAACGAACAAGGGCTAGACTTACCCGAAAGCCAAAAAGATAGCCTCACCCCCGACCCCTCTCCCAAAAGCAGGAGAGGGGAGGAAAAGAGACGCCTCACCCCCGACCCCTCTCCCAAAAACAGGAGAGGGGAGGAAAGAGACGCCTCACCCCGACCCCTCTCCCAAAAACAGGAGAGGGGAGGAAAGAGACGCCTCACCCCCGACCCCTCTCCCAAAAGCAGGAGAGGGGAGGAAAAGAGCGAAATGCACTCGGTTTTGGGCGAAATGTGCGGTAAAATTAACTAAGGTGTCTGAATGCAGTTGTATTGGGATAATTCTTACGAGATCGTGCTTGCGCTGATGGAACGGTATCCTGATGTGCAGGTCGAGAGCGTAGGGACGGATCAGTTGTATCGAATGATCACTGAGTTACCAGCGTTCGCGGATGACCCGCGATTAGTGAACGAGGGTATCCTTCGGGATATTCTACGGGAGTGGTACGAGGAGGAAAGCTCTAAATGAGCGAATTAGACCTACGTGAATTACACAGCACCGAGTTTCCCGTCCCGACGGAAATGCAGGAAAACGTCGCCATCACCAGCTTGAGCCGGATTTACAACTGGAGCCGCCGCAATTCGATGTGGCCCATGTTGTTTGGTCTGGCGTGCTGCGCGATTGAGATGATCTGCACTGCCGCATCGCGTTATGATTTGGCACGGTTCGGTATGGAGGTTATGCGTGCCAGCCCGCGTCAGTCTGACTTGATGATCGTTTCTGGCACGGTCACGAAAAAGATGCTCGTGCCGATTGTGCGCCTGTATAACCAGATGCCCGAACCGAAATATGTTCTGGCGATGGGCGCCTGTGCCAGCGGCGGGGGTCCTTTCAAAGAGGGCTATAACGTCGTGTCGGGAATCGATCAATATTTGCCAGTGGATGTTTATATCCCCGGCTGCCCGCCTACGCCTCAAGCCCTGTTGTTTGGCTTGATCAGCTTACAGCAGCGCATTGACGGTCAGTCACTTATGGATATGGATGATGTCCCATGGTATGGGGTGGGTCCGTCTGACCCCGTGCCGATTCCGATTCTGGGACCCGACATCATTGACCCGCGCCAAATGGAACTGATTCGCCAGCAAGCGCAGTACGCGGCGGCTGGTCAGCCGTTTGGTGGGCGTGAACTGCCCAAAGCGGTGGTTGAAGTGGTCGAAAAGGCTAAGGCAAAAGTCGCTGCGACACAAGCTGCCGCGCCCGCCGTCGCCGCGCCGAAGGCATCTGATGTGACGGATGACCCCGAAAAAGCGGAACGTCTGCGGAAGCGCGAAGAAGCACTGGCGCGTAAGCGTGCCGCGCAAGGCGGAGGAGATTAATTAGCATGGTCGATCAAACCTTAGCACCTCAAGCGACGGGTTCTATTGAGAACACCGTTGAATACCTGAACCAGAAGCACCCCGGCGCGGTCAAGCCGGATGCGCGTCAAGGCTACAGCGGGTTTATCGTGGATCGTGGACAGCTTCTTGAAGTTGCCCGCACGCTGCATGATGAACTCGGCTATGACTACCTGTCGAGCGTGACCGGTGTCGATTATTTGGGCATCGAAGATCAAATGGAAGTCGTGTATCACGCTTACCGCACAACGGGCGGTGGGGCGCTGGTATTCAAGTCGCAGACGCCGCGTGAGAACGCCGAAATCCCGTCGCTGATTGACGTGTGGCAGGGCGCGGACTTTCAAGAGCGTGAAATCTATGACCTGTACGGCATTCGTTTCGCGGGACACCCGAACCTCAAGCGTATTCTGCTGTGGGAAGGTTTCGACGGTCATCCGATGCGGAAGGACTGGAAAGAAGCCTACTATGAGGAAGAACTTAAGCCGTTTGAGAGCCGCTGGCCCAAAGGTTATGTGCGCCGTGCCGAAGAACTGAATGCTTACGGTAAGAACGTCAAATACCCGGCTGATCTTGATCTGGGACGTTTGACCGACAACACCGAGTCTGATTTGTATAGCAGCATGGGCTTAGGCGTTGATGTGAGCGAAGTTGAAGACGGCGGCGGAATCAAGACTGATAAGCTGATCGTCAACTTAGGTCCGCATCACCCTAGCACGCATGGCGTGTTCCGTATGGTGATCGTGCTGGACGGCGAAACGATTGAATACCTTGAACCTGTCATGGGGTATCTGCACCGCAACCATGAGCAGATCGGGGAACGCAACACGTATTTGCATAACATGCCGTTCACGGATCGTCTCGATTATATCAGCAGCATGAGCAACAACTTCGGCTATGCAATGGCTGTCGAAGGGCTGCTGGCGAAAGGCGCACGTTACCAACCGCCGACGTATCGCGCCGAAGTGATCCGCGTGTTGATGGCGGAACTGACGCGAATCGTCAATCACTACTGGGCGATTGGCTTCTTGCTGAACGACCTGGGCGCGTTCTTCACGCCCGCGCTGTATGCGATTGCCGAACGTGAGAAGATTCTCGATTTCTTTGAGGCGACAGCGGGCAGTCGTATGATGTGTAATTATATGCGTTTCGGCGGCGTCTCTAAAGATTTGCCGGATCGCATCACGGGCGTGGCGAATTTGCTGAATGACCGCGTGCGCGATTTCAATACGATGGACTACCTGACGGAACTGATCAATGAGCGCATTCCGCGTTCGATTGATGAATTGAATAATTTCCTGACGGACAGCGAAATCATCAGGACGCGCACGATTGGCGTAGGCTATCTGCCGCCTGAATTGGCGATCAACGCAAGCGCGGCGGGTCCTCTGCTGCGTTCTAGCGGTGTGCCGTATGATATTCGTCGTGCTGACCCGTACAGCATCTACCCCGAACTCGATTTCGATGTGGCGGTACGGCAAAACGGCGATATTTATGATCGCTATCTGCTGCGACTGGATGAAATGCGCGAAAGCGTGCGTATCCTCAAGCAGATTTTGCCGCGTCTTGAAGCGACAAAGGGTGAAGCGATCCTCGCGGGCAGCAAGCAATATATGCCGCGTGTCCCGATTGGCGAGTCGTATGGGCGAGTCGAGAACCCGAAGGGCGAACTCGGTTTCTATGTTGTGTCGGCGGGCGATTCTAAGGGGACGCAAAACCCCTGGCGGTATCATGTCCGCGCCCCTTCGTTCATCAACCTGACGGCGTTGGGGGAAATGTGCAAGGGACATAAGGTCGCAGATGTGGTGGCGATCCTCGGCAGCATCGACATTGTGCTGGGTGAGACGGATAGATAAAAGATAGGTAAAGAAGGACTGAGGACTGAGCGTAAGCACACCGACCCCACCCCCAACCCCTCCCCGAATTCAGGGAGGGGAGAGGGCAAAAGCACTGGCTCTCTAAGGTTTGAGGTTCAAGGAAAACTTAGTCGCCAGTCCGTTGACCTCGCGGACATGCGTGAATAAAGGGAGTGGCGAATTTATCAGTAGGACGAGGCATGCCTCGTCCCTACAAAGAATGATATTCACCACTCTCTAAATAAAAGATTGAAGGAGTTGGCATGTACGGACTAGGAATTCTGAAAGGGCTTGGCGTCACGTTCAAGCACTTTATCAACAGTTACGTTGAGGATTTGCGCGGGGCAGGGGCAAAACTGCTCGGTGATCAAACCGTGTTCAATCGGCGGCAAAGCCTCAGCTCGACGGGTATTTTCACAGTGCAGTATCCCGATGAAAAACTGGCTGTGCCGGAACGCTTTCGCTTTATCCCGTTCCTTGTGATAGAAGACGCGGATCACCCGGAACGTCCCGGTCATGACTGGTGTACGAGCTGCGGGATTTGCGCGAAGGTTTGCCCGCCTCAGTGCATCTGGATTGTGCGCGGCGAAGACCCTGTGACCAAGCGCCCGATCCCTGAACCGGAAGCGTTTTTCATCGACATTGATATTTGCATGAACTGCGGTTACTGCGCGGAATTCTGCCCGTTTGATGCGATCAAGATGGATCATGATTACGAACTGGCAAGTTATGACCGCACATCGAATCACATCTATGACAAAAACAAGCTGTCTAAGCCTGTCAGCTACTGGAAGAGGATTGCCCCGACAACCGCGGCGGAAGAAGCTGAGGCACGCGGCGGTTGGGAACATCCAGACGTGATCAAGGAAAAGAAGAAGTCGGATAAAGCAGCGGCAGCGCGACCTACTCCGGCGGCGGCAGCAACAGCAGTCGAAGTGAAAACGACGGCAGTCGCGCCCGGTGAAGTTGCGGCAGTGAGCGAACCAGCAGCGGCGATCAGTGCTGATCAAGCAGCAACGGCACGGGCGGCGGAAACAGTCGCCACACAAGCCGCAGAAACGCCTGTTGTGGATGAAGAAGCGGCTAAAGCGGAACGTCTACGCAAGCGCGACGAAGCCCTTGCGCGGAAACGTGCTGCAAAAGATGCGGGTAATGGGTAGGGCTAGTACTCCATCAAGAAAGTACTTAAAGAAGCCTCACCCCCCCAACCCCCTCTCCCAAAAGCAGGAGAGGGGGAGACACCTGTGTTTCGTAGGGACGTGCAACGTCACCGTCCGTTCGCCTATAAGACACAGCGGACGCTGAGTTTCGGATAGGTCTTGTTGATTCGCTTTAGCCTCACCCCCCAACCCCCTCTCCCAAAAGCAGGAGAGGGGGAGTAGAACGGTTCAGAGACGATTTAAGGGTGAATTAAAGCTATCCAAAACTCAGGTTACTTGTGGAAGAGTTGATCTCTGGTGACTTTGAGGCGGACTGCCCCTT
>JBBQRJ010000327.1:0-5727 GCA_038214955.1 Aggregatilineales bacterium
ATCGACACGCCTCACAAATCCTAACGTAGTTTGCGTATCGGCGCTCATTGCCATAACACGTTCATATTCTTCATTGACCATTTCGGAAGTCAAACGTGCCGCATAATCAGACTGTTTGGAACTCATCGTATTTCCAAATGCGGCATCTTGAATAATCGCTTGCAAAGTTTCAAACGTCGTAAACAGCGATGGATACGGGGTATAGTAAAAGCGCGTATTCGACCCATTGAGCAGTGCAATGGGTGCCATAGAACGCAGTTTCAGGTCGCCGTTACGATTCGTGCCAAGATAGAAATGCGGCACGGGAATTTCGGTTCCATAGACCGCCCCCGCATATAGTCGATACAAGGTTTGATAAATCTTTTCGAGATCGTTCATCTGTTCGATCTTGCGTTCGACTTCTGCAAGCGTTTCCGGGTCTACTAAGTTTTTCATGTTCCAAAAGGAATACAGCGGTATCGGCGCAATCTCCCACAACAGTTTGCGCCGCCCCTTTTGATAATTCCAGGTGTGCTGAAACTCTGTTAACCCCAGTCCCAGTTGATGACCGGGGTTGTCTTCAGGCAGTTTTAGCAGTGTATCAATGCCCACGAAATACGGGTCAATGTCATATTGTTGATAAAAGTTTACCGCCTCAGCTTCAGTTAACATCATAGTGAGTGAGCTAATGCGGTGCATATATTTGACATCATATGCCGTGAAGCGTTGGTATGCCAGCGGCGGGATCACCAGATTTTGCCCGCCCAGATCAAAGAACCATTCAATGAGCGTGAAATACTGCTGCAACATCACCTTAGCATAAGAGTCAAAATCGCTGATATGACCGGGGTCTTCTGCATCCCGATTATGCTCCAAAATGTAGCTGGTGCGGGTGCCTCCGATGGCGATAATACCGGTCAATCCTTCTGGAAAGCGTTGGCGAATCTGGTCTGCGAAGTTGGTATCCATGTAAATCCTCGGTTGTGATGGTAGTAGAATCGAGTTTTACTTCATTTCAGTCATCTGCATCGATATGCCGGACAAATCCTATGGTCGTTTGTGTATCGGCGCTTAATGCCATAACACGTTCAAATTCTTTGCTCACCACCTCTGGCGTCAAACGAGCGGCATAATCGCTCTTTGTAGAACTTAACGTACTTCCAAACGCGACATCTTCAATAATCGCCTGAAAAGTTTCCGGTGAGATGAAAAGCGTTGGATACGGTGTGAAGTAAAAGCGCGTATTCGACCTATTGAGCAGCGAGATGGGCAGCATAGAACGCAGTTTCAAATCACC
Source organism: Aggregatilineales bacterium (assembly GCA_038214955.1). Taxonomy (GTDB): domain Bacteria; phylum Chloroflexota; class Anaerolineae; order Aggregatilineales; family Phototrophicaceae; genus Flexifilum. The sequence continues at coordinate 1,277 of JBBQRJ010000327.1, forward strand.
ATTCCGATTCGTGCCGATATAGAAATGCGGCACAGGAATTTCAGTTCCATAGACCGCCCGCGCATAGAGGCGATACAGCGTTTGATAGATCATGTCGAGATCGGTCATCTGCTCGATCTCGTGTTCAACGTCTGCCAGCGTCTCAGCATCCACACTGTTTTTTGCATTCCAGAAGGAATACAGCGGGATCGGCGCAATCTCCCACAACAGTTTCCGCCGCCCCTCTTGATAATTCCAGGCTTGCTGAAATGCTGTGAGTGCGATTCCCAGTTGATGACCGGGGTTATCGGCGGGCAGTTTGAACAGAGTATCAATCCCCACGAAATACGGATCGATGTTGTGCCGTTGGTAAAAACGCACCGCATCAGGTTCCGTCAACATCAGCGTTGTCGCGCTGATGTACTCTCGATATTTAACATCGTAAACCGTAAACCGTTGATAAGAGAGTGTAGGAATCACAAGATTCTGTCCACCCAACATAAAAAATCGCTCGATGAGCGTGAAAAACTGCGCTAGGGTTGTCGCTGTATAGTTGGCAAGGTCAATATGACCGGGATCCTCTTCATCCCGGTTATGCTGCAAAATGTAGCCTATACGCGATCCGCCAATGGCAAGAATTCCCGTAAGTCCTTCTGGAAAACGCTGCCGAATCCGTTCCGCAAACTTTTTTCCCATGGGTTTCCTCAAGCGTGATATTGATAAAGTGCGCTCAAAATTGTGGCGCGAACGATGTTATGAGGCGTATACAAGCCCTTGCTAATCCATAATGGAACATAGCTTGTGTCGTTAATGTGTGCCATCAAGAACTTTGCCGCTTCATCCATGATACTGTGGTCAACGGGTTCAACGCTACGATCCCATGTAATCAGCGAATCAAGCGCGTATGCCGTTTCTTCCGGCGTCGAATCACCCAGATAGCCCCATCCGCCATCATCATTCTGCGTTTTAAGAATCCACTTCAAACGCGAACCCGCCAGCATGTTATCAACGTCATGCAGCGCATGAATCGCCAGATTACTGACGTAGTACGGTGATGTATGCCACTTGTCTGACCAGAACGATCCGTTTTCGTCAAACCGTTTGAGCGCGGCAATGATCTTCGTTACCCATTCGGAATACTGCGGGTGATCTTGCGCGTATTGCAGCCCTTGTAGTAGGCGTAAATGCGTGCTTGGCGAGGCATTCGTTTCGCCCTGATAGCAGCAGAAGTGATCATCTTTCTCGTAGTATCGGAATACGTCCGCGCTCACATTGTACCCGCCCCACTTCAACAAAATGAACGTCGCCGCCGTATCATCAATATCTACGACGGGGAAATGCGTCGAATAACTTATCCCGAATTCGGGCGACCAACGCTCTGCCAATTTGTCGAGAATGACGCGCACATCGGGGTCATCTGGCTGAATCAAATCTGTGAGTCGCAGCTTCATCAACGACCACAACATTTCAAAAATGTCGATTCTGCCGAACGCGGGTATACCGCCTGTCCCCTCATCTGCCATAAGCGTTCTCAAATAGTCGAGCGCCCCATCATGCCGCCGCGTAAGCAAATACGATGCAGTTGCGGCGGGTGAAATGCTGACCGAATGATTGGCTTCTAGCACATCGTCATTTTCATTCACTGCCATACGCAGCGCCTCTAGCGAAAACGTGATTGTGCTGTTGCGCCAGGGACGCACAGGAGAGTTGAGCAGCGCAAGGACTTTCTTTTTGTAGGGGGCAGCATAACGAATAGGCGGCTGCGGCACATCAAAGCCAAGCGCCGTGGCTTCTTCTGCCAGTACAGTGGAAAGGATTGGAAAACCGACTGTGTCGCTGTCGTCTCGCCCTAAATGTCCGACCAGTTTCCACAGGGCATCTTCGCCGCGTTTGACACGGCGCTTATCACGAGGATGCGTCCCTACTTCGCGGAGTGCAACGATAGCGGCAAGGGTCGAGATAAAACGATCATGGTAATGCAGGTATGGAGCGCCCCATGTACCGTCCTCATATTGATTACGGCGCAGCCATTCTAGAGATTGATCGAAACCGTCATAATATCCCGCTAAACGAGCCACCCATGCGGTGTCGTAAGCCACCCCATCGACTTTACCTTTTCCCAATTCTCGAACAAGTGTTTGTATCTCATAAGACAACAAAGAGGATTGACCAAGATTCGGTGTCACCGTGCATCCTTCCATGCTCTGGACGATTATGGACTCAGTGCCATACCTTGATCTTATGCTAAAATTGTAAAGTCTATACGTAAAGAGTTAGCTAAATAGACCTGATAGGTGAAAAGTACTCCCCCTAAACGGGACTAAAGCTCTATTTAAACGCTTAATCTGATGTCACCCAAAAGCGCATGGTGACTCCGCCGGGCAAACTTTTAGGCTCATAGGGTTCAGATACAATATCAATCCCCTCAATACGCTTCATAATTTCCACATCCATCACCGGCACAGGTTTCCACCATGTCGCTTGATAAACGCCACCGCCAAGATGTTCCAGACAATCGGGAACAGCGGGCGAGATCATGTCCCAAACAGAGTTTGAAACAATGGACTGCTTCTGCGAAGGGCGAGTAATAGGTCTCATGGAATTTCCTTTTGTCAGCGGCTTATATATTCGGATGATAAGGAATATAACACCATTGGGTCACAATGGGGCTACTGATACCGTGAATTTTTCGTCAATTTTTCAGACCATCACAAGTTACCTAAAAACCTATAGATGAGATCATTCATTGACTTTGGAACAGCCAGCATCAACTCTAATACGATCTCTTGCTGACGAACCCGATTATCCGACTCCATGTATTCGAGGGGAGAACGCCCCGCGACTCGTGCCAATAAACACCCAAGCGTATGCCGCACTGCCCGCGATTCAACGTCCTCACCCCATGCCACCTCCCCAATCGTTTGGACGTAAGAACGCCAATATATATAAGCGGCATCTGCGAAGGCTGCGCGGTGATCTAGCAGGTGATGCGCCTTGCTCAATAAGTGGGTCATGGAGAAGCCAACATCAAACGCGGGATCGCCCACATGAATCACCTCATGGTCAAGCAAAATCAATCGATCTTGATACACGAGAATGTTCTTTGGGCTGTAATCGCCATGCACCAACGTTTGCTGAGTCGCCCGCGTCTCTAGCACCAACTGTTCGATGAAGGGCGCGGCTTCGCTCACCTGTGCGGCGGCGTACAGGTAATAGGCTTCCAAGCGCAAAGTCTCGTAAAATTCACGGTTAAAAAACTCTGGCGCATCCCGATGAATCGTGTCCATGTGTTCGGACGACAAGCGGTGAATCGTGCCGAGCAAGCGTCCAAACTGGTCAACATGGCGCAGTTCAAGCCGCCCTGCCAACAGCATCTTTTTCCAGTTTTCGTGCGGCAGCGGCACGGCTTCCATCGCTATAATGTAATTTTCCCGATCCTCGAAGATCAGCGCGGGAATTGTTCCCGGCGGAGTCATGCGCGGCAGCATCATCAACGCCAGCGCCTCGTGATGAATCCGTTCCGGGCTGGTGAACCAATCCACCGCGACACGCAGTTTAGGCAAACACTGTTTGATCACCCACGCTTCACCTGTCGGACGGTCTACCCATACGGTCTTATTCGACACGCCGCCTTCCAATATGCGAATCGAGGGCTGTTCCGTCGCGCTGATTCGCCCCTTCTCGCGTAGATAAGCCGTCAGTTGCTCCGGTTGCTCAATATCCATGATCACATCCTTTTTGGCGGGCGATTATACCCAAAACCTCACCCCCAACCCCTCTGCAAGTGGAGAGGGGAGCAAAACACGTTAGCAAAGTCCCTTCTCTCCTTTTTCGGAGAGGGGATTTAGGGGTGAGGTTGAGGTAATATTTTAACGTCTATTCATTCGAGGACTCCCATGCTCCTGAACGATTTCCAACCCCGCCCACGCCTTGAGGTCAAGCAAACTCGCGTTGATCAGCCGCGCTTCCCCGTGATTGACGCGCACAATCATCTCTCGCCGCCCTTCGGGGGTGATTGGGACTCGCGCCCTGTCGCCCAACTGCTCGATGTGCTGGACGCGGCAAATGTGCGCTTGATCGTGGATTTAGATGGCGGATGGGGTGAATACAAATTACAGCAGCATTTGGATCACTTCAAAGCCGCCGCGCCGGAACGCTTTCAAATCTTCGGCGGCGTGAATTGGTCAGCGTGGCATGATGATCGCTTTGGCGCACAGGCGGCGGATCGCTTGCGGGTACAGGCGGCGTGGGGCGCACAGGGCTTGAAAATCTGGAAACCGTTCGGCTTGACCGTGCGCGATCAACGCGGCGATCTGGTTGCTGTCGATGACCCGCGCCTTGATCCGCTGTGGCAGACCGCCGGAGAACTCGGCTTGCCCGTCCTGATTCACGTCGCTGATCCGGTAGCCTTCTTCGAGCCGATTGATCAGCATAACGAGCGTTGGGAAGAATTAGGCGCTCACCCCGATTGG
>JBBQRJ010000328.1:0-5708 GCA_038214955.1 Aggregatilineales bacterium
CGCGGCAACCCGCATGAGCGAGTATGTGATGGACTCGACCAAGCGTTACCGCGCCCGTGTGCGTTTGGGCATCGTGACGACGACCTACGATGCAGAAGGCGCGATCATCAGCGAGAAAGACGCAAGTCACATCACCCGCGAGGATGTAGAGCGTGCGCTTACTCCGTTTCTCGGCAACATCGAGCAAGTGCCGCCCATGTACAGCGCCATCAAGCAGGGGGGCGTCAAATTGTACGATCTGGCGAGGGCGGGGGAAACTGTCGAACGTGAGCCGCGTCCCGTCCGAATTGATGCGCTTACGATCACGGATTGGGCAGCACCCGAATTTAGTCTGGAAGTCACTTGCAGCGCAGGGACCTATATCCGCTCACTCGCTTACGATCTCGGTGATCAACTTGGTGTTGGGGCGCATTTAGCCGGATTAACGCGCCTTGCCAGCGGTCAATTTAGCATCGCCAATGCGGTCACGCTGGATACTTTTTTGCAATCAGACGAGCCTCAAAGTTATCTTATCAATCCCCGACCTGAACTCATGAATATGCTTGGACTGACTCTCGATCCGCAGATGGAGAATGACGTAAAGCATGGGCGAATGCTGCCCCTCACCGATGCCTACGCTGATGGAACGCTGGCGTTAGCATCCAACGTTATGGGCGAAACCATCTGTGTGCTGCGCGTCGTCAGTGGATTATGGAAACCCGAAAAAGTGTTTTCAGGGTAAAATCGGCGGGAGCCGCTTCGCTAAGGAAAAGTCAGCATGAATCATGTGTACAACCTCGCTACTATCCAACTTGATCAGCCGTCTGTCGTGACCATTGGCGTGTTCGATGGAATGCATCGCGGACATCAACATTTGATTCGGCGGTTGGTCAAGTCGGCGCGAGACAGCGGACGATTGGCGGTGGTGCTGACCTTTTTCCCGCATCCTGATGTAGTGCTGCGCGGTTTGAGCGGGCGCTACTACCTCACATCGCCACAGCAGCGGGCAGACCTGATGGGTGAACTCGGCGTTGACCATGTGATCACCTTGCCATTCAATGAAGAATTTCGCCAGATTCGTGCGGCGTCCTTTGTGGATATGATGCGCGAACACCTCAAACTGGAGTCGCTGTGGGTGGGTGCAGATTTCGCGCTCGGTTACAAGCGCGAAGGCAATACCGACTTTCTCCGCGCTCAAGGGGTTGAAAAGGGTTTCGCGCTCGAAGTGATTGATCTTGTGGGTGAAAATGGGATCGCAACTTTCAGCAGCACAGCGATCCGCGACCTGTTATCTGCGGGCGATGTAGAAGCCGCACAACGGTTGTTAGGGCGTTCGTACAGCGTTTCAGGTGAAATCGTACATGGCGATCATCGTGGGCGCACCATCGGCTTTCCGACTGCCAACATCGCCACATGGGGCGAACAGGTGATTCCCGCAAATGGCGTGTATGCAGGTTGGGCAACGGTCAGCGATGAACGTCATATGGCGGTGACGAATGTTGGAATGCGCCCCACGTTCGAGGGTCAAAGTCTGCGCGTCGAAGCGCATTTGCTCGACTTTGACCGCGACATTTACGGCGAAACGATCACGTTTACATTCGAGACTCGTTTGCGCCCTGAAAAGAAGTTCAACGGCATTCAGGAATTGATCGCACAGATTGGCGCGGACGCTCAAACCGGACGCGAGTACCTTCAAAAGAGTGATACACTCTAAACAAGTTTTGATGGAGTGCCTATTCAATGTTCCGTTTTAACGCAGTTTACGAGAAACATGGTGATGAATGGGTGGCGTCGGTTATCGAAGTGCCGGGCGCACTATCGCAAGGCAAAACGCTTAACGAAGCCCGTGAAAATTTGCGCGACGCAATACATGATCTGCTGATAGAACGCCAACAGGCGACGGAAGCAGATATAGCAGAAGCCTCAGAAGTTGTACGCGAAGTGTTGGAGTTAGATTTTCCGTTTGTGCCAAACCAATAACCTTACTCGTATGCAAACGGTCAATCTCTGTGAAACGAACGCAGTTCCTGAAGCATCTACGCGAACACGACTGTGAACTGCTTCGTGAAGGCGGCAGTCACACCCTTTATGTTAATCCCGCAAACAGAAAATTGTCGGCTGTACCAGGCCACAATGAGATCAATGATTACTTGGCGCGAAAAATTTGCCGTGATTTGGGCATTCCTGATGTCAGTAAAACCTAATCCTCATCCTTGATGCGGTAGCCGAGTCGTTTCATCAGGTTTTCGTCGCTGCGCCAGTTCTTAAGAACCTTGACGTGCAGCTCAAGAAACACCTTGCCGTCCAGCATTTCTTCGAGGTCGGCGCGGGCTTGTGAACCAATCTTCTTGATCATTTCGCCGCCTTTGCCGATGATGATCCCCTTTTGCGTGTCGCGCTCTACATAAATCGTAGCCGTGATCGCGTTGACTTTCTCTTTTTCCTCAAAACCCTCGATTTCAACCGCCACCGAGTACGGAATTTCTTTGTCCGTATTGAGCATGATCTTCTCGCGCACAACCTCAGAGGCGATGAAGCGCATGTTCATGTCGCTGGTCTGGTCAGCAGGGTAGTAGCGGGGTCCCTCTGGCATGTGTTCCATCACATAGGCGAACATATCCTCAACGCCAGTTCCATCGATTGCACTGATCAAGAACGCGGCGTCATGTGGGATGAGGGAAACATGCATGGCGATATTCAGGTCGCGGTTTTCCGGTGTGAGCAAATCGGCTTTGTTGAGGACAAGCACAACAGGCGTATCGCTGCGTAGTCGTTCGACGGTTTCCGCAACGTGGCGATCTCCCGCTTCGGGCTTTTCAGAAACATCCAGCAGCAGCAAAATAATGTCGGAGTCTCTGAATGCGCCTTCCGCAATCTTGACCATATACTCACCGAGTCGATGCTGCGGCGCGTGCAAACCGGGCGTGTCGACAAATAGGATTTGCGCCTTCTCAGACGTATAAATCCCTAGCTGGCGTTTGCGGGTGGTTTGCGGTTTGGGGCTAACAATAGCAATCTTTTGCCCCATGAGGCGGTTGATCAGTGTCGATTTGCCTACATTGGGTCGCCCTGCGACGACCACTACGCCAGAGCGATGATCGTCTGGTAAATTGTCGTTAAACACATCATCCAAATTTGTCATATTTCTCTTTCGATACTAGTGTTTAGGTTGAGTTGCTATCGCCACATCATGGGCATGGGCATCGGGTTCGCTGGCGTGAGCTTCAATCGCGCTGGGTGTCGCGTGTCCATGATGTCCTGTGTCTATCGGCACGTTGATGTCATCGAAGTTGCGTTGGGGTTGTACGACACCGTACCAGCCCGCCACGCCTACGATGAACAGGATCAACCCGCCGACGATGAGCAAGCCGAGTGCGTTAGCGTCTGCGGCTTCACCTTGAATGACGCCCAATGCCAGCGCGAGAACCATAAGGATAATGCCGATGCCAGCAGTCATAGCCAAACCAAACGTGAGCGGGTTATTGGTGTGATTCATGCGAATGTTCACGAAATTGTTGCTCCTGTCATTTATTGCGTGTAAAAACAACATCAATTTTGCCCTTTCAACGGGAGCGCGTCAACCCTGATGACAATTTGGAGAAAAATACTGCGATGAAACGGATTTTGATTGTCCGGCACGGACAAACCGATTGGAATTTAGAAGAACGCTGGCAGGGTAGCACAGATGTCCCTCTCAATGCAGAAGGCTTACATCAAGCGCGTGCGGTTGCGGCGCGGCTGCGAAACGAAAAGGTGAAAGCCGTCTATTCAAGCGATTTAACGCGGGCGAAAACCACCGCTGATACGATTGCCGCAGAACACGGTTTGACCGTTCATGCCGACCCGCGCTGGCGCGAACTCCATTTAGGCGTGTTTCAGGGGTTAACGTGGCACGAGATCAAAGCGCGTTACCCGAATGAAGTTCAAGAGATGCACAGCGAACACAATTACATGAGTTTTGTCATGCCGCAAGGGGAGTCGCGTCAATCGATGCAGGATCGCACCTACGAGTCGCTGATGGAAATTGTCGCCCGTGAACCCGAAGACTCGTCTACGGTGATCGTCTCACATGGCGGCACAATCCGCGTGATTCTGCTGCACTTGCTTCACGATTCCCAAACCGAGAAGCGATCTATCAGCAATACGAGTGTGACGACGTTGGAAACAGATGGTCAAACGTGGCGGCTCATAAAATTTGCCGATACATCGCATCTCGTGGCAGCAAAAGATCATGAATCTTTGTAACGAATCTCATTTGCGCCTTTGTTCACAGGTGGTATGATCAACCGACTTTAGAAACAACTTGTGTGGAGAAAACAGAATGGCTCGCAGCAAAGTAACCGTAGTAGGCGCAGGGAATGTGGGTGCAACGTGCGCCCACTGGATCGCAAGTCACGAACTGGCAGACGTTGTATTGATTGACATTCTTGACGGCGTGGCAAAGGGCAAGGCGCTTGACCTCGCAGAAGCCGCACCCGTCATGAAGTATGACCTGAAATTGACAGGTGGCAGCGATTACGCGCTGTCTGCCAATTCTGACGTAGTGGTGATCACAGCGGGCGTGCCGCGTAAGAAAGACCCCGTGACGGGACAATTCCCCAGTCGTGATGATTTGGTTCGCACGAATCAGAAGATTGTCGGGGATGTTGCCCGCGAAGTCGCCAAATATTCGCCCAATGCCATTTTGATCATCGTATCGAATCCGTTGGACGCGATGTGTCATGTGGCGTTGAACGAGAGCGGTTTCCCGGCGAACCGCGTGATCGGTCAGGCGGGGTCGTTGGATACTGCCCGTTATAAGTCGTTCATTGCCGAAGCCTTGAACGTCAGTGTGCGTGACGTACACGGGCTTGTCTTAGGCGGTCACGGTGACGAAATGGTTCCGCTGCCGCGTCATACGTCGGTGGCAGGCATCCCGATCCGCGAACTGCTGGCAGAGGACAAATTGCAAGCGATCATCGAACGCACGCGCAAGGGCGGCGGTGAGATCGTTGGTTTGGTCGGCGTGAGCGCGTGGTATGCTCCCGCTGCTGGCACGGTTGAAATGGTCGAAGCGATCATCCGTGACCAGAAGCGCGTCATCCCGTCGGCGGTGCTGCTTAACGGGCAGTACGGCTATGATGGTTTGTTCGTGGGCGTGCCAGTCGTGATAGGCAAAGATGGCGTCGAAAAGATCATCGAAATGGAATTGAACGACGAAGAAAAGGCGATGCTTGAAAAGAGCGCCAATGCTGTGCGGTCAGTTGTGGGCATCTTGGGATACTAAAACGGCAGAGAAGGGGCGATTTAACTAATCGCCCCACCATGGGAGCAGCACACGGATGAAATCGTTTGAACGCTGGTTTGAGGGCATATTATGGGGCAGTCGTTATATAGTGCTGCTGCCCGTCGTCTTTAGCCTCCTCATTGCGCTGTCACTGTTCATAATGGCAACCGTTGACACGGTGCTTCTGATTGGGCGGTTATTCGCGTATTTCGACACAAGTTTGACTGTAAGCGCACGGAGTACCCTCCAAGTCAATACCATTTCAGACGTGGTCGGTGCGTTAGATGTTTACCTGATCGCTGCGCTGATGCTGCTGGTGTCGCTTGGCTTATACGAGTTGTTCGTTGCCCGCATCGACCAAGCCGAAAACTCCGAATTTGCGGCGCGGTTGCTGCTGTTCAAGAGTTTTGACGATTTCAAAGATCGCCTCGCCAGCGTGGTTTTGATCGTGTTGATCGTCAAA
>JBBQRJ010000329.1:0-5693 GCA_038214955.1 Aggregatilineales bacterium
AGGTCAATCCGCCGATTACACGGCGAACGGGCAGCGAACGCACGGGAATAAAAACGATCAACCCGGATAGCAGCAACGTATAGACGGGCGCAGCAGCTAAGACATAGCGCGGTGTAAATACGTTAAGTTTTGTCGAGACAACCCCCAACAAAAGCAGCGGAATCGTGCCGAGAAAGCCAAGCCACAGCGCGTAACGGCGATTTCGCCGCCACAGTACCACCCACCCAATGTTGAGCGCGATGCGCAGCACAATCCACAACACGGCTTTGAGCGAGTCGGGCAGGGTTTCGCCAAACGTGAGCGTTGGCACAAACCACGTCAACCAAAGCGGCGGATCAAGCTGTCCGGTGGTGCCACCATAGCCGCTTCCAAAAAGCAACCGCTCTTGTAGATACCAAGGGGCAAGCATCAAGCCGATGGCAATTTGAGCGCCGAACCACTGCACGAGCAAGCGCCGATCACGCCAGCGGGTGAGGATCACAAAAAGATTTAATACGAGTATCGCAAACAATTCGAGGTAGTAGATATACCCAGTGGTGGCGGCGGCAAAGATATACAGCGCCCAATCCAAGCGGCGGCGTTTATCGAGCGCATGAAGCGCAAGCCACGCGGCAAGCGGCGACAATGCCGCCCAGATCGCGTAATTGCGGGCATCCTGCGCGTGCCAGATTTGATAGGGGTGGATTGCCCATAAGAACGCCGCTACATAACCCATCGAGCGTCCGCCAACCCGTTTTCCCAACGCATACAGGACAGGCACGCCGATCAAGTTGAGCAGGGCGGGGAGAAAGCGTACTGTGGATTCACTCGTGCCAACAAGCAAGCCCCAAGCCCGAAAGAGGGCATAGCTCAAGGGGGCTTGCGGATCGATGGTGGCGATGTTGGCTAGGGTAGCGGCAAGGGGTTCGCGTACCCAGTGAATCACGGTGAACGCTTCATCCCCTCGTAGAGAAACATGGTTGATTTGATACAGACGCAGCGCAAAGCCGAGCAGAATCAGCGCGACGATCATGGCAAAATGTGGGATTCGACGCATGATCAGCGAACAGTCGCCGCCTCAAATGCGTCAATCTGGTCTTGAGTCAGCGTTTTGTGTTTCCCGCGTCCAATGTTGTAGAGGTAATCTTTGATGCTGCCTTTTTTCTGTGCGCCGTCCGCCGTGACGACGGGAACAGAGGTGTCTCCGACCTCTACTTCAACACGCGGATCGATGAAGATGATCAACGGTTGCACATCCACGTCACCCGCAATCGGTTGAAGCAGTCGTTTGACGTGTTCAGCGGCGGTTTTAGCCTCCGAAGTGGGATTACCGAAGCTGTCGAAGCGAAGCAGACTCAAAAAACGAGCAACCCCCGTTTGTGTCCGCGTCCAGCGATCATCATTGACCGTAAATTTGCCATCGTGATACATGACCGTGAGCGCAAACACGCCTTGCGGGACGATCAAAACATGGCGGGCGGGGAAATGATAATAGTTGTACATGACCGTCTGTTTGCCGATTCCCTTCAAACTTTCGGGGATGATCTCCTCTGGACGCGGTACACGCACCCAGAGGTTTGCTAGGCGCACAGAAATCACCGTGACGACGAGAGCGACGAACAGAATGAGGATCGGCAGTATCACCGCTAAAAGGATACTCTGTGGTTGGGTATTGATGAGGAATAACCCAACCAGCGGAACGCCAAAGGTGATGAACATCAGATATTGTGCGATTTGGCGCATTCGAGCCGCCAGCTTCATATTCGTTACGACGCGCACGCGCTAAATCCTTAGGGTACGACACTGGGAACAAAGTAAGAGAGATTACCGCCGTGACGAACTTCAGCGCATACCATATCACCGTAGATAATCGTAGAGAGAAGCTGCCAGCTACGCGGCGATCCCCACGCATTGCCGATCACGGCGCGGCTGAGGTCTTCAGGAGCGGGGCGAATACAATGAGTCACGCGCACATCCATGCGACCACTCACGAGATTACCGTTCTGGCGATAAATTTGAATATCGTACAGCGCACCGCGTCGGACATAGCCCAACGGCGAATTGGGCGATTGCCATCCGGCGACTTCTTGGCAGTGAAGGTTAATTTCGTCGCTCAAGCTGATAAATTCATCAGCCGTATCCCACAACGCAGAAAGACAGAGAGGGTAAGTCTGCATTGATGTTGTATTCACGGCTGCCGATGGTACTGCCGTTCCGGTTGTGATCGGGGTTGTGCCACCCGCTCCGGTGATTTCTGCCGTAATCCGCGCCTTGCCGTTCAGGTTGAGACCGACGGGCGATGTACCGTCAGCGGGACCTAACACGGCGGCTGAGGACAGGCGGGTTAGGTCAAAGCGCCCGCCGGAAGTCCACGCCCAATAGGTGAGGACAGACGTACCTGATGTATCGGCAAAAAATCTAAAGTTCACCGGAAGATAGAAACCAATCCACACGACAGGTTGAGTCACTGTGATGGGTGTTGGTAACGTCACCGTGAACACGCCTGACGAGTTAATGTTGACCTGTGTTTGACCCGCCAATGTTGCATCGACAGGCGAACCACCGTTCGCGTCTTGATAAACGACCACATCAATCGGCGTTCCCGTAACCGGGACATCCACTGATATACTGATGCGATCAATCACGGCAGGGCGGGCAATGCCGAGCGATTGCAGGTCAAAGCCGTTCATCACAAGGGAAGGTTCACCGGAGATAAACCATGAGGCATTACCTTCCCCATTGATAGAAAGCACACGCTCACCCGCGCTAACGGAGAAGACAATCGATAAAAGACTCAACAGTACCAGTAACAACAGACTTTTTTTAACCATTCGGTTTCCCCTTGCTGTGAACCTCATGCGCCGTATTGTAGGCGGTCACGCCAATCTGGTCAAGCAAGGCGGTTGTAATGCAGATTGACGGCGTTATAATGCTTCGGGTTTTGGGGAGGTGCAATGCAAGGAGAGATAGTTGTTCTTGGCGTGGTGATGGTTCTCGCGTTGGGAGCCTATTGGTCACTGGTGATTTTCCCGCGACAGCGCGATTTTCAAAAGCAACAGCGTTATGTGAGTGCGCTGAAACCGGGCGACGACATGATCACCTACGGCGGAATTATCGTTCGGGTGATCGATATCGACGCAACAACAGGGGTAGCACAAGTTGAAATTGCAGAGGGTATTGTAGTACGTATGATCGCGGCGGCACTGCTGCGACCCTATGACCCGATTGAACTAGCGGAAAATGTCCGCAAGAGCGTGCAGCAAGGAAAGGTATCAAATGAATAGCCACCTTCGCTGGCTGATCATCGTCGTGATGATCGCTGCGTTTTGTGTGTGGGTCAGTTTGCCGGAAACGACAGGGATTCACATTGATAGTGATAACGATGGCGTAACTGAGTTTGACTTCAATGTTCAGCAAAGCCTCGGTCTTGATCTTGTTGGGGGGCTGCGCGTACTGCTCCAAGCAGAACTGCCAGTCGGATCGTTTTCAGCAGAAGATTTGCGTCAAGCAGCCAATAACGTAGCAAAACGTGTGAACGCCCTTGGCGTTACCGAACCTACGGTGCAGGTACAAGGGGCGGATCGCATTCTGGTCGAACTGCCCGGCATTACCGATCCCGAACAGGCGATTGCCACCATTCGTCAAACCGCGCTGTTGGAATTTGTGAACTTCAGCGGTTTAGGTGGACGTGCGGCGGAATTTGAAGGGCGTCGGTTGTTAACTACCCAACAGGTTATCATCCGTGACCAACGGGGAGGGGCAGAATCGGGTGCGGGCATTGACGCGCCGCTGGTCAACCCGCTGAACGGTCAACCATTTGCGACCGTGCTAACAGGCGCAGGACTACAATCCGCATCTGCCCAACTGACGAACACAGGCGCATGGATTATCAATTTTGAGCTAACGCCTGATGCAAGCGCAATATTTGGTCCTTATACCGAGGCGAACATCGGTCAACCTCTGGCGATTGTGTTGGATAGTGTGCTGTTGTCCGCGCCGACAGTGCAAGCCCGTCTTGATACAGGCGGAATCATTCAGGGGAGTTTCACGCAAGAAGAAGCACAGCAGCTTGCGCTGCAACTGCGATCTGGTGCGCTGCCAATTCCGTTGCGTGTAGAAAGTGCCGAAACGGTTGGCGCATCTCTCGGTCAAGAGTCGGTCAACTTGAGCATTCGCGCTGGCATTATCGGCGTGATCATCGTGTTCCTGTTCATGGCGATTTACTACCGTGTGCCGGGAATTGCGGCTGATCTGGCGCTGGTGATGTTCATTCTGCTGAATTACACGGTGTTCAAACTGATTCCGGTCACGCTGACGCTGCCAGCAATAACCGGATTTTTGATCTCGATTGGCACCGCGGTGGACGGCAACATTCTGATTTTTGAGCGCATCAAGGAAGAACTACGCGGCGGTAAACCTCTTGAAGAAGCACTCGTCGCGGGGTTTGATCGGGCGTGGCAGTCCATTCGTGACTCCAACTTCTCGACGATCATCATCTGCGGTGTATTGTATTTCTTCGGTCAAACTCCCGGTGCAAGCATCGTCAGCGGTTTCGCTGTGACCCTCGCAATTGGTTTGATCATCAACCTGTTTACGGCGGTGGTCGTGACGCGCACGTTCTTGAATTTGTTCGTTGATGTTTTGCGCCAGCCGCTCAAAGAGCGGGCGTGGATGTTGGGGGTATAAGATGTTTAGTCTCGTTCAAAAGCGGCGAGTATTTTTCTTAATCTCGCTTGCGATCATTATCCCCGGCGTTTTGATCATGCTGTATTCGTTGGCGACGACGGGCAGCCTGTTCCGGTTGAGCAACGATTTTGTTGGCGGAAGTATCTATGAATTGCAATTTGCTGAAGCTGGCGCAAACGAATCAAATATTCGTGATGTGTTCCAGCAGTTTGGCAACACAGACATCAGTGTTCAGCGCCTAGGCACAGAAGATGATCATCATTGGTCGGTTCGGGCAAACTTTCAGGATGAGGAAATACAAGCCAACCTCCTGAATGCACTCGAGGCGATTGCACCACTTGACCGCGAAAGTTTGCGGGTAGAGCAGGTGTCGGGAACGGTGGGGCAGGAAGTGAGTCAAGCTGCGTTCCTCGCGGTGGCTGTTGCGTCAGTGGTCGTGACTGGCTTTATCGTGATCGCCTTCCGGCAAGTGCCGAACGCTTTTCGCTACGGCGTCTGTGCCATCGTCGCCATGATCCATGACGTATTGATCGTATCGGGAATCATGTCGCTGGCGGGTTTAGTCCTCGGTTGGGAAGTTGATGCATTGTTCCTCACAGCCGTGCTAACCGTCCTCGCGTTCTCGGTGCAGGATACTATTGTCATGTTTGACCGTATCCGCGAGAACATTCCGAAACACCTCGGTGAACCGTATGAAGTGATCGTCAACCGCAGCATTTTGGAGACGATTCACCGCTCACTAGCGACGCAGTTAAACGCTTTCTTTATCATGGTGGCGATTCTGTTGTTCGGCGGCGAGTCGATCAAACAATTCATTGCTATTCTGTTCGTCGGCTTGCTGACCGGGACTTACTCATCTATTTTCATTGCTGTACCGCTGCTGGTGGCATGGGAAAAGGGCGAAATTCCGTTTGTCAACCGCCCCAAAGCATTAACCCCTGTGGAGAGCGAGGCGTAGTGATGCGTGCAGTCGCCTTTGATGGTCAGCTTCGCTTAGAGAGGAAGGCACGGACTCCCAAGCCAAAGGG
>JBBQRJ010000330.1:0-5686 GCA_038214955.1 Aggregatilineales bacterium
CCGGACATTATTTTGAGTTCGGCGGGTGTGTCCGTCGGCACATTTGATGTTGTGCGAACCGTGTTGGAAGAAATGGGCGAGATCAATTTCTGGCGCGTCAATTTGCGTCCGGGAAAGCCGGTTGCCTTCGGGCATGTCGGCGGCGTGCCATTCTTCGGTTTGCCGGGTAATCCTGTTTCGGCAATGGTCACGTTTGATGTATTCGTGCGCCCCGCCCTGCTCAAGCTGACCAGCCAACCGGATGCTGTACAAACTGTGAACGCCGTGCTAGGCGAGGATTTACAGTCGGATGGACGCCGCAGTTACTTGCGCGTCAACCTGAGGCGCGACGGCGACACTTTGATCGCCACGACAACGGGAACGCAAAGTTCGGGGGCGCTCACATCGATGGTCAAAGCCGACGGCTTGATCATCATTCCAGAGGGAGTTCAGTATGCAAGCGCGGGCGAGATATTTTCCGTTCGCCTGCTTCGTCCAGTGTAACGTAAAAGAGAGGTCATATGTCAGCACTAGAAGCCATCACATCACCCGAAACGAGAGATCGCCTACGAATGCTCAGTTTTGTACTGCTTGGGCTGGCGCTGGTCGTCACGGGCTATTTAAGCTATACCAAACTAACGAATACAACGATGGTGTGCGTCGAATCGGGGGTTTTCAACTGTGATGCGGTGAGCAGCAGCATTTATGCTTATTTCCCACGAGGAACCGGAATTCCGGTTGCCGTTCTGGGCTTTTCTACGTGGATCGTGATGGGGGCAATTCTCATCTTTGAAAATCGGATCAGCTTTTTGCGCGACTACGGGTCGCTGCTGTTGCTAGCCATCTCGATTTTCGGCTTCCTGTTCCACTGCTACCTTACCTACTCATCTATCGTATTCATCCAAGCGCTTTGTCCGTGGTGTTTGACGGCTCATACACTGATGACTATTATGATGATCACGCAAGGGATTCGCGTGTACAAAAGTTTTGCCACGTAGTAATCCGAAACATATAAAAATAGGGACAAGGCATGCCTTGTCCCTACGAAAACGATTTTTGTAGGGACGAGGCATCCTCGTCCGTTGACAGAATTTCGACTTGTTAGTCGAGGTTTGCGGGTTCGAGCCAATACTGGTTCGCGCCGTAAATGCTAGAGCGTTGGCTTTCGCTTGCCCAGCCGATCACGTTATTCCCGTAATCCACGCGGTAGTAAACCAAACCACCAGCGCAAGTGGGTCCTTCAAGAACGGTGAACGTAGCGGGCGCGAAAACTGTGCGAATCGTCGCGCCACCGGGGGCAGCACGAAGCGTGCTGAATCGCTGCGCGATTTCACCCTGCGTACCAACGGTCAACCGCGTGGGCAGCGATGCTGCACAGGGGTCTGCCGGGACAGGCGTGTTGGTCGGGGTTGCGGTGTAGGGTTCTAACCAATACAGGTTGCTGCCAAACTGACTGGCGATCTGGCTTTCGTTTGCCCAACCGATGACGCTGTTGCCGTAGTCAACACGGAAATAATACAGATTGTTGACGCACTGCGGACCATCGACTACTGTAAATACTGATCCAGCGGGGACAATACGGAAGGCGGGACCGCCGGGGACGGTACGCAAACTGCTAAATTGTCGCTCAACACGTCCGGTTTGACCCACAACCAAACGCGGTGCTAGTGAACCAACGCATGTAGCGTCGATCTGGGTTGCAGAGGCGGGTGCAGCAAACGCAGGAACCGCCAATAACATCGCCAAAACGACGAGCAGCAGCGTTACTAGAATGGTCTTTCTCATAAAAATGCCTCCAGTGGTGCTAGTCGAAGAAATAAAAGACGGAGATCGCCGCTCATGTGGGCGTATCTCTTTAGCAGAGTATACCATTAGTCATAAATTTTGAGCTATGCTTGGGGAGAGCAAAATAACAAAAAAGAGGCGAAAGTACTGGTGACTTTCGCCTCTTTTGATTAACGACGGCTCCCACGAAGGGTTCGCTCGAAGATGTCTTCCATCTCGCGCTCACGCTTGCGCTTTTGGTCGCCTCGCTTGCCCTTCTTACCACCACGACCCGCCGCGCCTTCACGTTCTGGCATGACTTGACCGTTGGCTTCCATGGCACGGCGCAGCGCCATTTCCATTGCAGTTGGCACATATTCGTCTTCCTCAGTCGCAGGAGCGCCGGGGGTAGCACCAGACGAAGCAGAGGCTCTCTGTGTCGGTTCTGGCGGCATTTCCAACGCCTTCAAGCTGAGGTCGATGCGCTTCTTCTTCTTGTTGACCTTGATGATTTGTGCGCGTACATCATCGCCCACTTTGACCACATCAGAAGGCGAATTAACGTAACCGTTCGCCAGTTCTGAAACGTGGATCATACCGGGACGTTCTGCGCCAATTTCGACGAAAACACCGAATTTTTCCAGTCGAACAACCTGACCCATCACAACAGTACCTTCACGCACATCGTCCCACGACATCATCGGGGGTTTGACGAGCGATAAGGCGATACGGTGGTTTTCCAGATCGACCTTCAGGACGTAAACGGTGACTTCTTC
This sequence comes from Aggregatilineales bacterium, assembly GCA_038214955.1. Classification (GTDB taxonomy): domain Bacteria; phylum Chloroflexota; class Anaerolineae; order Aggregatilineales; family Phototrophicaceae; genus Flexifilum. The sequence goes on from JBBQRJ010000330.1 coordinate 2,520, forward strand.
GCCCGTCTTGACGACATCTTCAACATTGCGGACGTTCGGTTTGCCTAACTGCGAAATGTGCAGCAAACCATCGACCCCGATACCAATATCGACAAACGCGCCGTACAATTCAATGCGTTTGATCGTGCCTCGCAGTTCCATACTGGTACGCAGTTCTTCGATAGAACTGGCTTTTTTAACGGTGACTTCTTGCGTCATTTCACTCCCCTAGAACTCATCTCTTGTTTTTAACATCACCCGCCGTTTTCCGTCGGTGTTAATGTGATCATCGGTGTAACTTCAAATTCAGTGTTTTCGTCGCTGTACTGCTCAAAAGCGCCGTAGCCTTCCCACTCATGGAGATCGCTGGTTTGAATTAGCAGATCCATTTGCGAAGGAATGACGTATAACACTGCAAAAACCTCGCTCGATTCGCTGATCGTGCCGGTCACTCCCCCAGAAAAGACATAGATCACCATGTTCTGTTCAGGGTAGACGACATTCATAGCTGCTTGAGTCTCTGCGAACGAACTGCCTACGGCATAAGTTGGTTCGCCGTGGCGTTCAATCACTTCGCCTAACGTCATATTAGGGGCGACACGCAGAAGCAGCACGGAAACGAGTTCACCATCATCGCTGTACATCTGGCAGCACGCCGACCCGCCTTTTTGATTCCATTCGGCAAGGGAAGCATTGCTATTATCATCAGCCTGTGTTTGCAGGTTCTCGATGGTGGTATCGTCTTCTAAAATCGTGAGCGCATCGCTCCACGAGGTTTCGCCGGGGGTGATTCCGCGCCAGCAGGGCGCTTCGCATGGGTCGCCAGTGATCAAGCCAGTATCTTGCAGCATATTTGGATCACGAAGTTCAGGGGGTGGCGCACAAGCGGCAAAAAACAAGACCAGAGCAAGCAGCCCCGGCAGTAGGAAGCGTAGTTTCATTGACAAGACACTTTCATCACGAAGCCTGAAATGGCAGAATGTTTAACCCCGGAGCAGCTCACAGGCTGCCCCGGTTGAGTTGTTTTGGACTACTGAGTAAGGGTGAGCGTGTATGTTCCCGTTGTACCACCATACAGCGCACCGAAGTGAGTGGCTATGATAATATATTGTCCGCTCTCTGGCAAGGTGAGATCAGCAATTAAAGAATTCGTATTCTCACCAGCCACCGCATCATCGTTTTCAGCGACCCTATTACCGAGTGGTCCTATCAGATACAACGTCGGATCAAGTGTACCGGATGTGTTGGTCATGCTGATAGAGACAATGTCTCCGGCTTCTGCACTGAACACATACATATCAAACTTGTTGTCGAACGTGATGCTGCCATTACGGGGTTCTGTGGCGGTAATGGGAAGCGCGTTCTCAAGTTCTGACTGATAGGACAGCGAGTCAATGCCGGTGATGATGCCGCCTTCGCTTGGAATGACTGTACCATCGGCTTGCAGCGTGAAGCTGGTCAGATAACGGTCATTCGTCAGCGGCTGCGCCGTGTCGCTGAAAATCTCGCGCCCGTTGTACGTGACATACAGGTTGAACGATACCGGGCTAGGATCATTACATTCATTCTGGAACCACACTTCTACCTCATACGAGCCGGGGCGCGGCGGGAGATTCGTGGGCCAGTAGATGTAAGAGAACGGCGTCCCTGCCGGCACCGTACAGTTGACGTTGCCTGATGCCGCCAGCGTGCCACCGCTGCGAACTGTCGGCTGATCGTCAAAGACGGCGTTGCCAGACGAGTCACGCACGAGCAGTTGTAAGTCGGCATTGGTATTCCAGAGCAAACGAACTTCCAGCAGACCACGCGGTAGATTCAAGAAGGCTTCAGGCAAATTGGTCGATTGTGTATTGATCGAGAGCGTGTACGCGCCTTCTGTCCCACCAATGCGGCGAGCGTAGCGCGTGGCGACAATCGTGTAATCCCCTGCCGCTGGCAGAAGCGCGTTGCCGATCAACGAGTCGGTTTCCCCATCGCCCAGATCGTCATTCGTCCGAATGATATTCCCGCCCGCATCGAGCAGAAACAGGTACGGATCGAGACTGCCTGTATCTGCATTCATGGAGATGGTCACAAGGTCGTTTGCAGCGCCTGTGAAGCGATAGCCTTGGTAGGGCTGCTCGTTGGTGATCTGTCCCGTGACGAACGAACCAATATCAATCGGCTGTGCATTCACGATCAGTTCACCTGCTGCCGCCGGAAGGTCATCATTCACAACGCCGTTCAACGGGTTGAGTGTGCCGCTGCCGTCCGCATTCACGCGGAAGCTAGAAACATAGGTTTGATCTGGCAAAATTGTCGCTTGAATGGGCGTTAAGGCGACGCCATCAATCGTAGGTGTAACGGTGAACGTCGCAGGGTTAGCGCCCGCACAGGCTTCCTGAAAGTAAACAATGATTTCATAGCTGCCTGTTGGAATGCCACCCGGCGACCACAACGCGCTTTCAGTCGGGGATTGCGCGGTGGTTACTTCGCAACCTTGATTAACGTTGCCGCTCAAAGTGCCGCCGCTGGCAACCGTCGGGGTTTCCCAATAGAGCGAACCCCCTACCGGATCACGCACTTCAAGATCAAGGTCATCCGTCGAATTCCATGTGAGCTGAATGCTTAAGCCGCTTGTCGTCACCACCTGCCCAAAATCGAGCGTCGATTCGCCTGTGACTTCGGGCGTCACCTCCGTGACGGGTTGGGTTGTCGGTTGAAGCGTGGCTTGAGGCTGCGCTCCGGGCGTATCAAGCGTCAAGGTGAGCGTAAACGTCACTTCACTAACCGACTGAACGCCACCCGCCTTGAACACGGTCACGTAATATGAACCCGTTGCGGGGAGAGTCACGCCGTTCAAGGCGATGTCACCCGTCACTTCGGTATCGACTACCTGTGCAACGAGGTTGCCTTGCGTGTCGGTTAAGACGAGCGCCAGCGGTACGCCAATTTCATTTGAGGCTGTCAGCGAAAGTAGTTGATTCGCCTGCCCTTGCAGCGTATAGACCTGAACAATACCAATTTCATTCAAAACCCCGGTGATAGGAGTCCCCGGTGTAAGTACGCGCTGCTGCGCTATCACCTGTGTTGCCATTAATACCAGCGCCATCAAAAGGATCAGACGCGCAATTTTTCTAAGCATGGAGTATTCCTCCCTCGCGTAAACGTAGCTTCGTTAGTGTAGCCGATTGTCTGGCGATATGCTA
>JBBQRJ010000331.1:0-5684 GCA_038214955.1 Aggregatilineales bacterium
GTGTACGGTGACGACAACCGAGAAATCTACCTGCTTGACCTAAGCCAAGACCCTGACAGCAATATTTGTCGGCTGACGGATCATCCACTGCCCGATATTGATCCCGTGTGGCATCCCAACGGGCAGCGGGTGTTGTTCAACCGTAATGGCGCTCTATGGCTCGTTGATGGGTCGGGGGTTGACATTGCGCCTTCGATCACGGGAAACGATGGGCAGTGGGACGAAAGCGGTGATTGGACGGTGTTCGCGGGTGCAGAGAGCGGGAATATCGAAGTCGCGCTCTTGGATGGATCGCAGCGACGATTGGTCAGCGATATGCCGTTATGGGATGAGTACGAGCCGGACTGCTGTGGTTTAGCCCTGTTACCGCTGCAAGCCGTGATCGCGTTTGCGAGTGCGCCGCGCCGAGGTGAACAGATTGGCACGAGCAACGCGAATGAGCGGGAAATCTTTACGGTCAACGCCGATGGTACGGGACGCGATCAACTTACCCGCAACAATGATTATGATGATGAACCGGATTGGTCGCCGGGGGGCAACCAGATTGTGTTCACGCATGGGCGCTACGGTTTCAACACCGACATCTGGAGCATGAATGCGGACGGCTCGAACCCCATTCAACTGACCGAAGATGACGCCACTGATCACAGCCCGCGTTGGCTCCCGGACGGACGGATCATGTTTGTGTCGGAACGAGGACGGGCGGGCGCGATTTACGTGATGAACGCGGACGGATCGAATGTTCAAGCGATCACCGCGCCGCTGGGTGTGCTGACGTTTGATTATTGGGCGCAATAAACCCCACGCCTCACCCCCAACCCCTCTCCCGAAAAAAGGAGAGGGGAGTTCAAAGAGATGCGCGGGGAGTGCCTAATCTCGAAAGGATGGACGCGGTGTATCGCCTCCCTACAGGCAGGTTTTCGTAGGGACGGAAACTATTCCGTCCGTCTTTAGACTCCCTATGTGCGTTGTCCCTCGTCATGATGAGCATTTTCCTGTACCCTAATCCTAATAGCAATTCAATCGGGCTGAGAGTACAGGGCATGAACACGCTTTTGGGGATTGTGGGCATTTTTGCGCTGGTCTTTATGAATGGCTTTTTCGTCGCGGCGGAATTTTCGTTTGTAGGCGCTCGTAAGACTCGCATTGCTCAACTGGCGCAGGAAGGCAGCGCCGGGGCAATTAGCGCACAGAAAGCCATTGAACACCTAGATAGCTACATTGCTGCGACTCAGCTTGGCATTACGCTGGCAAGTCTCGGTTTGGGCTGGATCGGTGAACCCGCAGTCGCCCATATCTTTGAACCCATCTTTGATGTGCTGCTCCCTGAAGAACTGGCGCTGACGGTGGGGCGCACGATCAGCGTGATCATCAGCTTTGCGATTGTGACGACCCTGCATATTGTGCTAGGGGAACTTGCGCCAAAATCGATTGCATTAAGCCGCCCTGAAGAAGTTGCTGTCCGCGTGGCGCAGTTGACGACTCTGTTTCATAACGTGTTTCGCCCTGTGATCCGTATGATGAATGGGATCGGCAATGCGGTTGTGCGTTCGCTCGGTTTTCCGCCTGTATCGGGACATCAACAGGTACATTCGGCAGAAGAACTAGAAATGCTCGTGCATTCCAGCCGTGAAGCCGGGTTGCTGCAAGAGAGCGAAGAAGTGCTGTTACGGCGCGTGTTCGACTTTAGCGAAATCCCCGTCGCAGAGATTATGCAGCCGCGTGGCGAAGTCGATGCGGTGGATGCCGCGTCTCCGCTGCCTGAACTTCTGCAACTGATGGTTGAGGAGCATCATTCGCGCTATCCCGTGTATGAGGAACATATCGATAACGTGATCGGCGTGCTGTACGTCAAAGATTTGTTCGATATGTTTGTGAAGCAGCCGACTCTGCTCAATGGGGGTGCGAGCGCCTTCAATTTGCGCCCACTGCTGCGTAAGCCGCTGTATGTGCCGATGACCTTGGGTGTCGATAAGCTGTTGGAAGACATGCGGCGGACGCAAACGCATCTCGCTATCGTGATTGATGAGTACGGCGGCGTAGCGGGCTTGGCGACGTTGGATGACATCCTCGAAGAATTGGTGGGTGAGTTCAGCGACGAGTTTGATGAGCCGGAACTGCCGATCATTGAAGGCAACAAAAACGTCGTGGACGGGTTAGAGAGCATGACTGCCGTGATCGAACGGTTTGGCGAGCCTAACGGGGATGTCGAATCAACAACGGTGGGCGGCTACGTGGCGGAACGGCTTGAACGTATTCCGACGGCAGGAGACACCGTGCCTTACGGCGAGGAATATGACGTGATTGTGCTGAACATGGAAGGAATGCGCGTGTCGGAAGTGCGCTTTGTGCCGACCACACATCCCCGTAAGCCTAACACGGCTTGACACCCACAACAAGCCGACACGTCCAACCGACATGAATTGACGCTGGTGGCATGTGGCGTTAGTATCGTGTTGATGAATTTTGTCCGCACAAGGTATACCGTACATGGTGTTGAAAATTTTGATCGCTGGCGTCTTTTGGGTGTTAACAGGATGCGTAGGCGCAGCGACAAACGCGACAAACACGGATGCAGTTGAAGTTGAATCACGAGAGCGGATAACCACCCAGATTCAGATTACCCCTACGATTGATCTCACGCCACAGCCGACGCTTATAGCGCCGCAACCTAGCACAGTTGCGCTGTGGTTTCCCGAACAACTTGCACCGATTGATAATGTGGACGCCGCCGAACTGCTGTCGCAGCAGATCAGCGCGTTTCAAAATGAGGGCGTAGCTGTCGATTTTCGGCTGAAAAGCGTGGACGATGTCGGCGGCATTATGCCGACTCTACGCGCAGCCAGCGCCGTCGCGCCGTCGGTCTTGCCGGATTTGACCCTGCTAAGACGGTCAGATTTGGTGGCGGCGGCAGACGCGGGGCTGATCGTACCGATCAATGAGCGGGCGATTGCCGCGATTTTAGGCAATTATGCGCCGATTGTACGCTCATTGGGGCGCGTGGAGGGCGTGTTATATGGGCTGCCTTATAACCTCGATGTACAGCATCTTGCCGGAACGATGGTGTTTACAGCGGGCGATTTTGACGCCGTATTAGAGAGCAGCACCCCGTTGATTTTTCCCGCTGGCGCAACGAACACGATCAGCGATGTGCTGCTGGCGCAGTATCGGGAAGCGGCGGGTTTGCTGCAAGACAACGGCTTGGAGATTGAAATTGATTCGCTGCGGACGGTGTTCAGCTATTACGAACGGGCGGTCAACGCGGGACTCATTGATACGACGGTGCTGGAATATACTGAACCCGATGAATATGCCGATTTGCTGATTTCTGGGAATGTGGCGGGCGTGGTCACATCGACGTTGTATCTCGATTTGCTGCACGAGGACGATGGCGAAAACCTCAGCTATGCGTCTATCCCGACGGTTTCAGGCGAAGGGACGACGCTTGTAGATGGCTGGATGTGGGTCATCACCACACGCGATGCGGGAGAACAGGCTGTCGCGCTGCGCTTTATCAGTTGGATGATGGACACGGAACGACAAGCGGCATATCACCAGTTGATTGATCGGCTGCCGTCGCAAGAAACGGCGCTCAGTTTATGGGAAGATGCTGATTATGCGGCGTTTGTCGCTGGTCTGTTGGCACAGGGGACGCTTCCGCTGGTGGGTGGTGAAAGTGCGATCACGGCACGGGCGATTAGTAGTGCGTTCGCGTCGGTGCTTGCAGGGCGGGAAAGCGCCGTGACTGCGGCGGGTGACGTGCTGCGTCAACTTGAGGGGTAACAAACCTCACCCCGTTTCGCTTCGCTCAACCGCCCCTCTCCAAAGGGCGAGGGGCAAAGAACCGACATGGCAATCACTCAAAGAATGATTCAGGATTTGAAAACGCCAACGGATTCGAGCGTGGTTCTGAGTTTTTGTAAGTTAATCGGTTTCACAAGGTAGGCGTTTGCCCCTGCGTCGTCGGCTTCTTTGGTGAGCGGCGGTGCAGTCGCTGAAATGATGATGATGGGGATTTTTGCCCACTGGTTTTGCTGGCGAAGTTTACGGCAGGTGTCTATGCCGTTGGTGTCGGGCAGCATAATGTCTAGCAAAATGGCGTCGGGTTCGGTATACGCGAGTTTGTCCCACGCCTGTTTGCTCGAGTAGGCTTCAATAGATTTGTGACCGATCAGTTTTAGGAACGTACTCAGCATTTCAGCGGTGAGCAGTTCATCGTCTACGACAAGAATAGTCGCCATTAGAACGCCTTTTCAAAATAGCGGAATGTTTTGTAAACATCTGAGCCGAAATTTCGAGCGATGCTGACCATTGGCTCGTTGGTGGAGAGAATCCAGCCCGCATCACTATTCTGGTAGTTGTCGTTCAAGGCAGCTTGCAAAACGTGATGGTACAGTACAGTGTCTACGCCTTTGTTGCGAAATTCACGCTTGACGCCTAGCAGCGGTATACGCACACAATCAATTATGGGGTTGATTTTCCAGTAGTACAACGCCTTCAACAACGTAATGGCTTCGGGAGTCTTTGGGTTGGGTACGGCTTTTTGCAGCACCTGATTAAAGTCGGGGACTGCCAGAATAAACCCGGCGGGTTCGTCAGCTACGTAGGCGAAAAACGCGAGGTCGGGATCGAAGAACTGACCGAGTGCCTCTACGAGCGCATCTAATTCGCGCTCGGTCATGGGGACGAATCCCCAATTTTTCTCCCACGCGACGTTATAAATATCCTTAAACAGTTGAAAATCTTCTTTCAGTTTTGCAGGATTGATCTGGCGCACGCTGATTTTGCCGCGCTTCATAATTGCTTTGGTGACTCGCTCTAGGCGGTCTTCTAAACCGACTTCTTTCACCTGTGCTTGGGTCATGGAGAAGCAATAGGTATCCATACAGGGCTGGTAGCCTGCCGCCTCAATGAATCCCGCGTAGTAGGGCGGGTTGTACGGGTAGAGCAGTACGGGGCGCGAGAAGTTGTCTACCAGCAGACCCGTTTCCTCGTGGGTGCTGAAGGTTTGCGGTCCGCGAATCATCGGGTAGCCCGCCGCTTTGACCCAATTGGCAGCCGTATCGAGCAATGCCTGTGCCGCTTCGGGGTCGTTATAGACTTCAAACGCGCCGAACCAGCCGACTTGCTCATCATGGAAGCTGTTATGGCGGTGATTGATGAACGCCGCAATCGTGCCGACAAGACGATCTCCGCGAAAAGCGAGGAAGTAATCGCCTACCATGTACTCCCAACCGGGGTTTTTCGTCTTGATGAATTTGTCACGCTGAATGGACACCAGCGGCGCAACCCAATTTGGATCGTCCGCGTAGAGGGTGTAAGGAAATTCGATGATGCGTTTGAGGTCAGCGGGTGTTTCGACTTTGCGAATAGTGATCGACATGGTTCCCACTTTAGGTATGCGTACAAAGATATAACGATGTTACCGCGCTTCGGCAATAAGGACAAAACGCCTAAAATAAGACGAAACACCTAAAATAACTCACCTTACGCAGATCGTTATTTCTGACCCCACCCCCGACCCCTCCCCGAATTCGAGGAGGGGACTCTGAGTCTGGCGCGTCAGCCAATGGCGGCGCTGCCTTGGGCGATTTCGCTTCAATGGCTGCCCGCGCTTCAGCCTGCTTTTTCTGTTGCGCCAATGCCAGCTTGCGTTCTTTCTCACGGCGTGCGAGTTCCTCGCC
>JBBQRJ010000332.1:0-5684 GCA_038214955.1 Aggregatilineales bacterium
CGCTGCTGCGCTATCACCTGTGTTGCCATTAATACCAGCGCCATCAAAAGGATCAGACGCGCAATTTTTCTAAGCATGGAGTATTCCTCCCTCGCGTAAACGTAGCTTCGTTAGTGTAGCCGATTGTCTGGCGATATGCTACGTTCAACCTGACGGTTCGCCTACGCTAGTCGGTTCTAGGGGACGCGGCGATAAATCGACAAAGTTGGTCGTACCTTCTATCACATTGATCACACGTGAAATGCGTTCCCCGTCAACGGTTGCAATGACCTCTACCCGCCCTACCGGAACGTCCCCTACAACGAAATTCTCATCCCAGATCGGATCGGCGTTCACATCAACGCCTGTCCCCTGATAGAGATAGGTCGCCGTCGTGTCTACCGTGAGTCCCGTCGCATAAGAGCGAATCGTAATATCTACGTCGTCCAGAATATTGCCGTTGCGATCCGTCAAGCGTCCGGCGATCACGCCTGTACCGACATAGGGAACCATCCACAGCACCGGATTTACGGACGAGGCATAAATGTTTTCGCCCCAACGTACCTCAAAGTGAACATGAGGGCCGGTCACTCGCCCGGTATTGCCTACCAAACCGATGGCTTCACCCGCATTGATTCGCTGACCGTTAAAGACCAGCACCGCAGATAAATGGGCGTACAGCGAATATAACTGCTGTCCATCATAACCAAAATCATGCTCGATCAAGACGACATTGCCATACGATGACGTATTTTGAAAGCCGGGTCCCGCCCAGATAATTAAACCTGTCCCTGCCGCACGGACTGTTTGACCGATGTCGTTGGGCATATCGATTCCGGTATGGATGCGCCACAGGTTTTCGGGTCCGTCTGAGCCGTAGGGATAGTAGAATAAGCCGCGATTGGTCGCGTTTGAATCGACGGGGCGCAAGAAGTAATAGTGATCGCGTCCTAGCGGGTCACGCGAGAGCGGCGGGATCAACGGCGGCGGCTGCCAATTAACTGCCTCGCGTGTAACCGAGATCGATGTCAGCGGGATTTCAGTCGATAACAGTGAGGGCGTTTGCACAGGGCGCGTTGGGGTTGAGGGAACGCTGAATAGCTCTTGCCCCTGCCCACCGAGATCACTAGCGGCGATGGGAGTCCCACTGTTCGCTGCTGCGGGCGGAAGCGTTGGGGCGACAAACTGCCCCGTAGGAATGGCGACAGTCGGAAGCGGCGTACTATCGTCGCCAAAACCCGACTGTAGAATTTGTTCCCATGCGTTTGCCGATTCAGTCGGCGCGTTGAGCGTCGGCACAATCGCACGCATTTCGGGCGAGGGCTGCGAGTTTGACCATAACAAGAATATAAACCCGCCTACGACCAACATCACCAGCACAAACGCTGTGAATCCATTACGCTGCATCGCTTATGCTCCTTGTGTTGGAACTGCGGGCGTCACCGTGGGTACAAAGCCGCCAAGCTGCGATTCGCCGTAGATTTCGCGCAAGGCAGCGAACAACGTCAACCCTTCGGCTTTCGTGAACAGCCAATAGTTGATGCTGGTGGAGTTCGCACGCCAATCATCCCCCGCCGCGACTCGACTCCAGTCATAATCGCCGGCAAGTTCCGTTAAGTCGATGTAGTAGCCTTCCGGCATCACGGATTTTAAGCGTCCCCCTTGATCGTAGGCTTCGACATCACCCTGCGTGCGGCTGGCAAAATCCCACGGCATATGACGCAGCGGTTCGCCAAGCTGACCCGACTGTGCATCATCAGCCACGCGCACATACACGCGCCAGTAAGTCGCTACGCCTATATCCTCGCGCACAACTTCGATAGGCGGCGGGAAACCTACAATCGCATTGCGCGTGATGGCGAATGCCCGCCCCGTTTGCAGCCAATTCGGGCGAGGCTCACCCGGCGCAAGCGGGCGGTTGATTTCCCAGAAGGCATCATCCAACCGCCCTAGAAAATCCAGCCCGGTTAATTCTGCTGCCCGCACACGGAAAGCGATAAACGAGTCATTCACACGATCACTCAAAACAGCAGTCTCGACGTTGACGCCGCCAATCGTGTTCAGGCGATAAGGTGGGTCAGCATTCAGGCGTTCTTCCTGTTCTAGGTACAAATCATCGGGGATGGATAAGCCTAATCCGCCGCTGTTCACTAAAGTTTGCGGAAGCGCCTGTGCCGTCCATGACAGCGAGGTCGCGCCAATAGGTGCAGGAATAATCGCTGTGCTAACGCCTGATCCCGAAAACGGCGTGACAACGAGCTGCGTGCTGTCAATAGAATCGACTGCTGCGACTACACTCCCACCATCGGGCGACCATGCCGGAGCGCGTCCCTGCGCGATCACCTGTGCGCTGCCCACCCCATCAGCCGAGATCACAAACACCTTTTCCAAGCCGACATCAAAAGCACTGTAGGCGAGGAAATCACCGTCGGGACTCCATGCGGGGTGATCTTCCTGTCGAGTCGGCGTGCGTGTGAGATTCAGCACCGTTTGGTCATCTAGCGAAAAACTATAAATGTCCTGATTGCCGTCACGCCACGACACGAACGCGATCCGGCGTCCGTCATCGCCTTGCGGCGACCAGACGGGCGAAAAATCGGGCGCGTCAGAATTGCCGGGTAAGCGAAGCGGCGATTCTGAACCGTTCAAAACGCCTTCAATGTTCATCACATAAATGTCGAGATTATTGCCTTGATAGCTCTCGTAGACCAACCATTCCCCGTCGGGACTCCACGCGGGTGCGCCCTGAAACGAGAGGTCATAGGTCAAACGGGTAGGTTCCTCAGCGCCAATATCCAACACATAGATTTCCCAATTGCCGTCTTGATGAGACGCATATGCTAAACGCCGTCCATCGGGCGACCATGCGGGATCACGTTCGTCAGCGGGGTCATTCGTCAAGCGAATGGGAGCGCGGCTGCCGATGGGGACTCCCCAAATATCACTTTGCCCGCGTTCGCGTGAGACAAACGCCATGCTGCCGCGCACACCCAAGAAAGACGGCTGTGGGGTTGCCGTTGGCACAGGCGTATTTTGCAGAAGGGGTTGTGTTGCGGTGGGCAATGCCGCCGCTGCAAGGTCAAGCGGCGCGGGTGCGGCGTTGTTCGTGCCAGTACGGGCGGGGTTCGTCGCCCACAACACGACTCCGAACAAGATCAGCAGCAAAAGGACAGCTACACCACTGAGCGTTCGATTTTGCGCTTTCAGCGGGTCTTCGGTGATGACGGCTTTCATTTGCGTGCGGGCGGCGCGGCGTGCCATCGCATTACCACCCGCTTGGGCGGTTTGCCCCCCTGTGCGGCGCACTAAGCCGACAAACACCATGATCACCGCAGCGAACACGCCAAGAATCGGACGGAGGATAGTCCAGAGGATTCGCAAAATCAGCGCCACAACGCCGAAAACCGTCTGGCGAATCACCACGAGTCCGTCAAGCAGCACATCTACCAGCCCAATACTGAGCTTAAGCAGAACTACGCCAAATTTATCTGTAAAGCGATATGCACGTAAAAGCATCGAGTTTGACCCTTGTTCATCAAGAACGAATTGTAGCGGGGATCAGTTTTGACAGCAATTGCGCGGAAATGTGCTACAATGCCTTCTAGTCCAACCTCATCCAATAGAGGAGTTTCCGCCTCAATGTTACGTCAAATACTCCCCGTATTCATATTGATCCTTTTGTGTGCAGTCGCACCAGCATTCGGGCAAGATAGTGTACATATTGTTCAGCCCGGCGAAAACCTATTCCGCATCTCCCTGCAATATGACGTTGAGATCACCGAACTCGCACAGGCGAACGGAATCACCAACACATGGCAGATTTATGCGGGTCAGCAGTTAGTTATTCCTAGCGCGACTCCCGTTGAAATTGAAATTGAACAACCTGTACAGTTGGTAGAAGTACTAGAAACCATCGAAGAAGCGCCCATAGAAGAAGTAGACGCAGAATATCACACCATTGTACGGGGCGAAAGCCTTGCCGCAATCGCACGGAGTTACGGCGTTGACGCCGAAGAACTTGCCCGCCGCAACGACATCACGAACCCGGATATGATCTATACGGGTCAACGGTTGTTGATTTCTGGCACGCCTTCCGCCGAAGAAATTTCGGAGGCAGAAGCAGAAGCGTTCCTGATGAACCCGAACAGCATTCGCCATACGGTGCAGAGCGGCGAAAACCTCGCTTCGATTGGCACGCAGTATGGTGTAAGCTGGTTAGCGATTGCACAGGCGAATAACATCTTCGACGCGAACCAGATTGTCGCGGGTCAAGAATTGATCATCCCCAACGTGTTAGCGGGTAACGCCGCGATTGAAGGGGTCGCTGCCGCCCCTGCCCCCATTCATGGTGTGGGACGTGAGATCATCGTAGATTTGAGCGACCAGCGCACTTATGCTTACGAAAACGGCGTATTGGTTCGCAATGTGATTGTATCGACGGGACTTCCTGCGACGCCTACTGTCCTCGGTGATTTCAGCATCCAGCGCATGTATTCAGCGCAAACGATGACAGGTCCCGGTTATTACCTGCCCGATGTGCCGTATGTCGCTTACTTCTACGCGGGTTATGCGCTGCACGGAACCTACTGGCATAACAATTTCGGTCAGCCGATGAGTCACGGGTGCGTCAACCTGCCGACGCCAGAAGCCGAATGGTTCTACAACTTTATAGAGGTTGGCACACCGATTCGCGTTCAAACGTAAACCACTATAAAAAAGGCGATCCAGTTGGATCGCCTTTTTTATATCCCATTCAGCCCTAGCTCGACTGCATGATCTTGCATTGCTTTCAGAACCAGCGGCACATGAAATTCCCACAGGTCTACATCGAGTTCCTGTACTGCCTCTTCGATGTCATCACGATCTACCCCGGCGGCGAAGGTCTTGTCTTTCCATTTTTTGCGGATCGACTTGACTTCGACATCGCCTATGTTTTTCGAGGGACGAACGAGCGCGGTAGCCGTAATCAATCCTGTGAGTTCATCGACTGCATGTAACGACTTATCGCGTAACGTCACACGTTCGGCAAGCGGTCCGTGACTGAGAACCGTCTGTATATCATCCTCACCAAGCCCACGTTCGCGTAAAATCGGCGCACCCTCCATCGGATGCTGCTCCAGCGTCGGGTGTATCTCCCAATCAAAATCGTGCAGTAATCCGACCAGCCCCCACGAATCGGCACTCTCACCGTAGTAATCTGCATAGGCACGCATCGCAAATTCAACCGAGAGCATATGTTTTCTCAAACTGTCGGATTGAACAAATTCAGTAACGATATTCCACGCCTGTTCACGATCCATGTTTATTGTCCTTCAAACACTTGCACACTAATCGTTAATGGCGTGCCGATAAGAATTTGTCCCGGCGTCCGCAGTTCCCAGATGCCCGTGTATAACGCGCCTGTGCGCGGCGTGCGTCCGGCAAAAGTTACGGCTACGTCTTCACCTACATTCACCCGTTCACGGATTACAATACGCGCTCCAGCGTCAAAATCTTCACCACTGATATAGACCAACGATGTGTTCCGTTCCCAGGGGCATGTCCCCGTATTCACAAACGTGATCACCCGTTGGTAGGGTTGATTGGCGCGGAAGAAATCACCATCAGGCGGCTGTTGATCGCTGATCGCGTAATCAAAGTCACACGCGGCAATGGTCGCAGTCTGATACTCATAGAACTGAGTCGCTACGATCAACGTCATGGTC
>JBBQRJ010000333.1:0-5630 GCA_038214955.1 Aggregatilineales bacterium
GCAAGTCGCGGATCACCTCACTGCGTTCGCCATCCTGCATCCCCTCCCACCATTCCAGAATGTCGCGGTCAGTGTCGAAGAAGGCTTTGAAGGCGATCAACTTATGTTCCCGTTTGGGTGGTCGCTTCTGGCTCATACCCCCTCGTTTTCTGGTTTTACCGTCGTCAAACCGCTCGTTTAACTGGTAAAACCCGCTCATGACGCACGCTCCGCGAATCGGGCGTAGTTCAAATAGCCCTGCGCGTTAGCAAGCTGCGCGTTCTTAACCAACTGGGTTTGTGGATAGGCACTCATGACTTCGCGCAGCACCAATTCCGCCCCGCCGCCTGAGAGATAGACCACATCGACGGTTGTCCCGGCTTTCCACTTTTCACTGAGCAGATTCAGTGTCGCGCTGCGAAGTGGGGCAAGTGCTTCCTCGACTGCATCCCGGTAATCAACCCGTTCCCCGCTGGCGCGAAACAATCCGGTACGCAACACGTCCTCAACGATTTTGAACGGCATCTTCTGGCGATAGTCCCGCTCTAATGCCTCCGCGATTCGCTCCTGTGCCGTGAACACACCGCTCTCCACACTCCCACTTTCCGCGTCGATGTACTCGCCATCGTCGTCCAGCGCGATATCAACGGTGTATGTTCCCACATCGCAAACTCCCGTTCGCATGTAGGTGTGGGTTGAGTTCAGATCACCCGCATCAGTCAGCGTCCGCGAATAAATCGTCCCATACGGCTGTGGCATGACCATCACCTCGGTCACGTTGGCGATCACTTCCGCCGCATCAGTCCTGATCAGGTGTGTTCCCATGAGCGATTTCTTGAGTTCAGCGGCATCGCGCATGTGGTCACACGGCAAGCCTGTGGCAATCCGAATATGAACAGCATCCCGATTGCCCATCCCCTGAAGCAGTTTGCCAATCGCCACCTTCGCCAGCCTGAGCCGGAACAGATTGCCCATCGCTGCTTCGTTGGCGGTGCGTCCGCGCAAGCGCAGCAGTTCGCCGGGGGGAAGCTGTGCCAATGCCAGATCGCCTACGAACCACGCCCCCTCATCGTCTGCGATCTGATCACCCGGATGTCGTTCGGCAATCTCATCCTGAGCGAACTTGAGTTCGCGGGCGTGTCCTAGCACGGATGGGAAGGTGACAACCTGCTCAGTGGTCACCGCTTTCGTGACCCCGTAGCCAATATCCAGCCCGACGGTGATGCTGCTGCCGGGCAGACTGTTCTGAGCGACTTTACGCTTACTCATCGTGGTTCTCCTCGGTTAATCAGGGTTTTCTGTGCAGATGGCTTTCGACTGTTTTCCGGCTGAACAAGGTGGGCATCGAGCGCGGCACGGATCAGTGCCCCGGCTCGCCGGTACTTGATAGCGGGACACAGCGCCTGATAAATCGCTGCTTCATGTGGATCGTCCAGGTTAAGGGTGAATTCGATTCGTTTGATCATTTCTTTCCTCCACTTACGATTTCGGTACGGACTGAATTATGAAAAAGAAAAGCGCTTCGCCAGCGCTGTGTTTGCTGACGAAAACGCTCGACTACGCTGAGTGCTTGAGTTCCTTTTCTTGACTCTCTTGTTCAGTGAGGCGTTCGCCGTCGCGGATCAGTTGGGCAAGTCCGTTGGTGTGAGCACCGAGTGCTTCTGGAAGGCTTCGGAAGCGCCACAACGTCGGATCGTTGCCAATGACCATAGGAATTTTCTGAGTCTTGCGCCGACGTTTTGGCATCTTCCCCTTCTTCATACTGTGAAACGGATATTCGTACTAGAATACGCAGCCGGGTGCAAAAAAAGTGCCCATCGGGCAATCTGACACGTATTTTGATACGATAAAACGTTCTTGAATTCATAATATAGCAAGTATCAGTCTTGTGTCAAGCTTCCGGTATAATGTCTTTTAGAGAGAGAGAATAATTAAGAAAGCGGACCTTTGTGATGTCCAGAGCTACTCTAAGCACTTTCATCGCTGATCAAATGCGAAGACAGCAACTGAACAACAATACTTTAGCGGAAGCTGCCGGAATCTCCGAAGGTGCTGTGCGGAACTTACTCAAACATGGCTCTATTCCGAATGCAAAAGACCCGGATGCACGCACCTTACGACGGGTAGCAGAAGCGCTAAATATCAACCCCATGCTTCTCTATCGTTTAGCCGGGTATCTGCCCTCCGAACCAAATGTAAAATCTATCCGAGCAGAATTCGTTGCGGATGTCTTTGATCGACTGTCAGTAGAAAAGCAGGAAGCGGTTCTCGGTGTACTTGATGTGATGGCGAACGATGTGCGGGTGAGCAGGATAGTGCAGGCGATCAAATCTGATGCTGGCAACCCACTCGCCGGATTTGATCTGCACGCGATCCAGTCTATTCGAATTATGGCGAATGCTCTTATTGCGGCTTATCAAATGACCGAGCCGGTGGACATCAGGAAAATCGATTCGGAAACACAGGTTCTTCACTACAAATGGGGCAATTTACCTCAAAGCACGCAAGAACGTATCATCGGCTTGATACGGTATAAGCTGACCCTCGATTATGATCCGACAATGGTTGAAACCGAATGGCGTGACTAGTGTAAAATAGACTAGATGTTCTAATGGAGCAGCGCATGAGCGATTACACAATTTCGATTCCTGATCGATTGTATGAACGGGCACGGCGGGTCGCGGAGCAGACTTCTCGAAACGTAGACGATGTACTGCGCACCTGGCTTGAAGCCATCTCCGTCGAGCCTTCATTTGATCTGCCTCCAGACGAACACGATGAACTGAAAGCCATGGCACATCTCTCTGACGAAACCCTCTGGACGATTGCCCGCGAACAAATGCCGAAGGCGATACAGGAGCAAATGTCCATATTAATGACCAAAAACAATCTGGGTACAATTACTGACACCGAATATGCGGAACTGGTGGAACTGGTGGAACGTGGAAATCGACTTATGCTCCGCAAAGCTCATGCCATGAAGTATCTGACCCAAAGAGGTCATTCGATCACCTTGGACGATCTAACGCCAGCAGCGAATGAGTGAACTGTCGTGGGAAGAAACTGTCCGGCGTGTGCATATACGTGCAGGTTTCCTGTGCGAATACTGCCAAACATCACAGTACATCACCGGGCAGGCAATGCATGTCGATCACATCCACCCCGATGGGGGCGATGACCTGAGCAATCTATGTCTAGCCTGTGGAAACTGTAATCTGAGCAAAGCACGCGCCACCTCAGCTGTCGATCCCGAAACGAATGAGCGTGTTTCTCTATTCAATCCGCGAACCCAAACATGGTCAGAACACTTCGAATGGATGCCCGATGGGATAGTCCTTCGGGGGCTAACAGCGGTTGGGAGAGCGACTATTGAACGACTTCGAATCAATCAAGAACGGGTGGTTGATGCGCGGGCTATCTGGGTCTTTTCTGGCTTACATCCGCCCCACTTGAAGTGATACGGTAAGGGGAAGTTCCATGTCTGACAATCGTTATCTGCACCTCGTTCGCCACGATTGCCCGCTGCCACCGGGAACCCATGTCGTCGTCTACTGCCGTGACTCCGGTGGGGAAGAGCAGGATCGCAGCATCACCCAACAAATCGAAACGGCACGCGAATACTGTCAGCATCATAACCTTGTGCTGGAGCGGACTTACCTCGATGAGGCGCGACAGTCCTCGAATACGGAGAAACGCGATCAACTCAAGGAAATGCTGTTTGATCTGCATCAGCGCTTCCGTACCATCCATGACCGCCACAAGCGCGAAAAAGCCGCGACTGAAAAGCCTTTCGGTGTCATCTTCTGGAAGTCTAATCGGCTCGGACGCGACAGCATCGAAGCCTCGAATATCAAAACCGATCTCCGCCTGCGGGCAATCACGATTATCGACCTTGTGACGTCTGCCAATACGGGTAATCCGGCAGTGGACGGCTTGATCGAAGCCTTCCAACTGTGGAAAGATGAGCAAGACCTCGACGAAATTTCGCATAACGCGCGGCGAGGGTTGGCAGATTTGGTCGGCACACGCGACAACGACGCTGAATTCCTAAAATACAATCCCGGTTGGCAGAGTACGGGCGGCTATCTAGGACTCGTCCCCGGTGGCGTCCCGACCGGATTCAAAGGGGAGCGGATTCAAATCGGTGTCCACGAGCGCAAGAAAGGCAAGAAAACGGGCGAAGCACACATTGTGCAGCGAATCGTGCCTGATCCAGAAACGTGGGATCGCTGCCGTCTGGCGTGGGAAATGCGGAACAACGGAGCAAGCTTCGGGGAAATCCACAAGGCGACGCAGCTATTCAAGAATATCAACGGCTACGATACGTTTTTCACCAACCTGATCTACGTCGGCGATCTGGAATACGGGGGCAAGGTCTATGAGGACTTTGTGCCTGCACTGATTCCGCGTGACTGGTATGACTCCGAGCAGAAACGCCGTGCGGAACGCAGCGCCAAGCGCAACGGGAAGCCGACTGCACCCCAAGATGAACCGCGTCGCGTCGGAAACGACTATTTGCTCTCCGGTTTAGTATTCTGCGGAGCGAAAGTGGGTGAGGAACACCCGATGCACATCGAGAGCATTCCAGCCAAGAAGGGGAAACAGGGCAAGTACGTATTCTTCATCTGCACGACGGCGAAAAACAGCCGGGGAACGCAGTGCGAGCGAAAGCGCCTCAGTTTACGCAACCTAGAGCAGACGGTGATCGATACACTCATCGCACATGTCCTCACACGGCATCATCTTCGCCCATTGGCGCAAGACCTTGCCAAGTCGCTGTCGGAGCGCAGTCAGGATGCAGTGACACGTATTGGTGTGATCGAGGGGCAGTTATGCGAGGTACGCAAGGCGATTGAAAACGTGCTCGATGCGATTGAGAAAATGGGCTATGCCACTCATCTCCAGCAGCGCTACGACACACGCAAACGCGAAGAAGAAGAGCTGCTCTCTGAGCTTTCGACTATGAAGGCGCTGCACGTCAAACCGCAAAAGATTGCACGCATCACCGATCAGATGTTGGACGGGTGGATTGAACACATGCGGGCAGCGTTAGAAGGTGGAGATCGAGCGATTGCACGGCGAACGATTCAGCAGTTCGTGGCAAAGATTGTGATTAAAAACGGAACGGGAACGCTGTACTACACGTTCCCGTTCACGGATGAGCTGTATATGTCTAGTTTTGGAAACTTGGACCTGAGGGGCATTGTTTCGTATCCCAGACACCTCAACATCTTTCCTGTACCTGAATCGTTCGCGTCACGTTCACCCGCTGGGCGAGCCCGCAAACATCAGCGCCAAACCGCTGTTCTCCGCCTCGACGCAGATGGCTTGAGTTTGCGTGCAATCGCTGAGCAGGTCGGTATCCATTGGACGCGCGTTGGGCAAATATTAAAAGCCGAAAAGCAGCATTAAGGGCTGCAAAATGCCTCTCTCAGTTCCGCTACAGTGAAAAAGTATCGAACGCTGTAGCACTGGGAGAGACGCATGGCGGCTCGTAACCTTTCCGAATTAAAGGCAGCTTTTCGCACTGCGTGTGAGCAGCGCGGCATTGACCCCGCCGAGGGCGCAACCGGCTACCAGATCGTCCATCTGCGTACCGACCAGCGCCGCGCCGAGTATAAACCCTCGAATTGGTGGAAGGATCACGAACT
>JBBQRJ010000334.1:0-5611 GCA_038214955.1 Aggregatilineales bacterium
TTAGCGGTTAGCGATTAGCAAAGAACGCTTTTGCATAAGTGAAATGCTTTTCTTTTGGCTTTTGCTAAAAGCTAACTGCTAACCGCTAAAATGCTAATCGCTGTATTTAAGGGAGACAATATGACACAATTCACAGACAAAATCGCAGTTGTCACGGGCGGCAGTCGCGGGATCGGGCGGGCAATTGCGCTTGAACTGGCGAAGCGCGGTGCCACTGTCGTGGTCAATTACCAGAAAAGCGCGGACGCGGCGAATGAAGTGGTCGAGTCGATCACTTCGGGCGGCGGCAAGGCGCTTGCCGTTCAAGCAGATGTCAGCGCGGAAGCAGACGCGAACCGCTTGATCAAGACCGCGATTGACACCTATGGCAAGCTGGACATTTTGATCAACAACGCGGGGACAACCCGTGATAACGTGATCATGCTGATGGGCGCAGATGACTTCGACGCGGTGATCCAGACCAATCTACGCAGTACATGGCTTTGCTCGAAAGCTGCCGTCCGCTCGATGATGCGTAAGCGTTACGGGCGCATCGTCAACATCACCAGCATCAGCGGTATTATGGGCAACGCGGGACAAACCAACTACAGCGCCAGCAAAGCGGGGATCATCGGCTTGACGAAGGCGCTGGCGCGGGAAGTGTCAACACGCGGGATCACGGTGAACGCGGTTGCGCCGGGGTTCGTCATGACCGATCTTACTTCCGGTTTGCCCGAAGACATGCTCAAGCGGCTGAACGAAAATATCCCGTTGGGGCGTTGGGGAACGGTTGAAGATGTGGCGTCCGCGACCTGTTTCCTCGCCTCAGATGAAGCATCTTACATCACAGGACATATTTTAACGGTGGATGGTGGGTTAGCGATGTAGAAAGTTTACAGTCAGTTTGACCCCCACCCCGCTCGCTGCGCTCGCCTCCCTCCCCCGAATTCAGGGGAGGGCGCAAACAGGAGTCTGCTTTTTCCCCTCCTCGAATTCGTGGAGGGGTCGGGGGTGGGGTCAGAAATAACGATCTGCGTAAGGTGAGTGATAAACATTCCCCCTCGTTTCTGCCTTTTACTGTAAACTGTGAACCGTAAACTGTTTACTATTCAGGAGCAATGATGTCAACTATTTTCTCAAAAATTGTTGCGGGTGAAATTCCGGCGGAGATCGTCTACAAGGATGATCGCGTTACGGCGTTCAAGGACATCAACCCGTCTGCACCTGTCCATGTTTTGATCATCCCGAACAAAGAGATTCCAACGGTGGACGATGTGCTGCCCGAAGACGAGGCGCTGCTTGGTCATTTGTTCATCGTGGCGAAAGAGGTTGCTCGTAAACTCGGTATTGCAGAGAGCGGCTACCGCCTGATCATCAACTGCAAAGCGGACGGCGGGCAAGAGATTTATCACCTACACATGCATTTACTTGGCGGGAAGCGTTTGGGTCCTATGCTGGTGAAATAAGAAACCTTACCCCATTGGGGGTAAGGTTCATTGTTTATTCCGTGCGCGGAATCAGCACGCCGTAGCCGCTGGTACGGCGCTTGTAAACGACGTTCACGGCTTGGCTCTGGTCGTTGAAGAAGATAAAGAACGTGTGACCGAGCAGTTCCATTTGCTCAATGGCGTCGTCCTCATTCATCGCCGTAACAAAGACCTCTTTGCGCCGGATGATTGGCTCGGCTTCGATTTCTTCCTCAAGCAGGTCGCCCACATCGGGCGCAGTTTCGGCGGCGTCCAGTTCTTCGAGGGTGGCGCTAAAACGAGGCTTGCCTTTGCGACTCCGCTTGCCTTTGAAGCGTTCGATCTGGCGGTGCATTTTTTCTAGCGCGAGACTGAGCGCGGCTTCGGCGTCTCCAGCGGTACTCTCCTCGGCGCGCAGAATTGCCCCGCGCTCATGCCGGATGGTGATCTGTGCGCTTAACACATCATCACCGCGCCGCGTGTGCTGGCGTGAAAAGTCCACACGCACATCCTGGATATTCGGCAGGTAGCGGTCAAGCCGCGCCAGCTTCTTCTGTGCGAAGTCCTCCAGCGCCTGTGTGATCTTAAGATCGTCACCCCGAACTTGGATTTCCATTACGAGACTCCTTCTTGCTGAATGGGAAGAAGAAAATGATTAAAGACGTGCGGCGGTTACGGTCATGCTGTAGACCGCCGCCGCGCCCACGTTGAACAGCGCGTGCGCCGACGCTTGTAAGGTCGCGCCCGTCGTCTGTACATCGTCAATGAGAAGAATACGCTGACCAGAAGCACGCATAGGGTCAGCGCGGAAAGCGTCCTGCAAGTTGTGTTGTCGTTCGCTGCGGGAAAGTCCAACTTGCGTGGCGGTAGATCGCCATCGGGTGAGGGTTAATGGAACACAGGGAAGCAACAATAACTGTGCCATGCGTTCTCCTATCAGTTGTGACTGATTATACCCCCGTTCGCGTAAGCGAGTCGTATGCAATGGTACGGGTACAATCATATCCACTGCCCACCCTAACAAGCGATAACACGCGGTAAGTCGATCTCCGAGTGAAACGGCTACTGTGCGGGTATGTTCGTATTTTAGCGCGTGAATAGCTTGCTGTAAAATGCCGCTGTGATCGCTGGTGGCGGCGCTGGCAGTGAGGGGATGCAGTTTGTACATTTGTGCGGTGAGAGGGACACGTTCGATTGCTGCTTGGCAGCGTCCACACCACAGGCTGTCTACTGCGCCACAACCTGCACAGCGCGGCGGAAATACTAGATCAAGCGCGGTGTTGACCCACTGGTAGAAAAGAAGTCCCGTTTTAGGCGGGACTTCGCGTTTATCATCCGACATAGAAAAGACTTTCGATATGTCGCTGAATTAGAAAACGGCGTTGACTTCCGACGAACCAAACAGAATGATGAGCGACGGACCGAGAAGCACAATCCAGATCGACGGGAAGATTAAGAACACCATCGGGATCATCATCTTGACGGGCGCTTGATGCGCTTTTTCCTGTGCTTTTTGACGGCGCTTGACGCGCATCTGGTCGGCTTGTATACGCAGAATTTTCGCCATGCTCACGCCCAACTGATCCGCCTGAATAATGGCGGCGACGAATGCGGTTATGTCAGGAACGTCCATGCGGTTCGCCATGTCGCGCAGCGCGTCACGGCGCATTTTACCAAGCTGAATTTCACGCAGAATACGTCCGAAGGAAATCGACAGTTCGTTATCCCACTTTTCGTAAACTTTCCCCATCGCCATATCGAAGCCAAGACCCGCTTCCACGCAGATCACCAGCAGGTCAAGCGCATCAGGAAGCGCACGCCAAATGTTCTCTTGTCGCCGCTTGATCTTGCTGGATAACCACATGGGCGGGAAGATATACCCTAAACCGACGCCGCCCAATGTGTAGAGCAGGGCAGTCGTGCGCGGTGTGCTTGGCGAATTGACAAAAAAGATAAAGAATGCGCCCAAGCCAAACGCAATGGTTAACGCGATACGCATGGCAAAGAACGTCGCGGGGTCTAGGTTCATGCCCGCCAACTCGATCTGATGCCGTGCATCTTCAAGCTGCTTTTGCGGCGTGAAGCGGGTGCTAACTTTAGCGACCTGTCGCATAATGGGGAGGATCACGCGGTCACGGAACGACAGCGAGAGTTCGATTTCTTCCAACGATGCGGGAAGTTCTTTGTCGTCGTACTCCTGAAGACGTTCTTGCAAGGGGTCGCGCCCTTTGTCCTCGCGCACGCCAACGTAAACCAGACCGCCAAACACAGCCATACCTACGACAACGAAGACCAATACCAGTACTTGGGAGTCCATATTATGCGCCTCTAAATGTCAATATCAACGATCTTCTGAACCACAGCGAACCCGATCCCGATCAGCGCCAAACCAATCCCCAGCATGGGCCAACCACACATGCGATTTTCAAACAGGTTGCCCATGTAACCGGGGTTAATGGTATACAGGAACAACGCGAGGACAATGGGTAGGAAGCTGATCAAATAGCCCGTGATACGACCCTGCGCCGTCAGCACCATAATCTCACCCTTGAGCTTGATACGCTCACGGATAGTATGGCTGATCACGTCGAGGATTTCTGCCAAGTTACCCCCGACCTCTCGCTGAATGTTGACTGCCGTCACCACAAGGTCAAGGTCTTCACTTTCCACACGTCCGACAAGATGCTCTAGCGCGTCTTCCATGTCGATGCCAAGCTGAACTTCTTGCACCACACGCTTAAATTCGGTAGCAGTGGGTTCCGGTGCATCACGCGCAATCGCTTCCATCGACTGAAGCACACTGTAGCCCGAACGGAGCGCATTCACCCATAAACCAATGGTGTCTGGCAGTTGTTGCTCAAACCGGATTAGGCGAGTCGATGTTAAGCGCGATACATAAATGCGCGGGAAGAAAAACCCGACAAACGCCGACAAGATTGCCATGATGATCTGTCCGCCGAACAGGACGAAGTAACCGACGGCAAAGAAGCCGAACATGCTGATGACATGCAGCGCCGCATATTCGGAAACTGTCAGCTTGAGGTCTGCACGGGCAAGCTGTTGACGCCATTTCTTACCGAAACTGCGCTCCGATACAATGCTATCGAGGCGCTGTTGGATGAAACTGGGTCCTTTTTCTTTCTCTTGCGGTTCTTCTTTGATCTCATCAAGGTCAATGAAGGAATTCGCCTCTTTTTCGTAATTGATGAGGCGTTCTTCGATAATGTCCTTTTCAGTACGGACACTAATGATGCCCCAAACGATCACCCCGCCTGCTAGGAGTACGGCGGCGATGATAACGATGATCGGGTCAATTGACATAGGTGCGCTCCATGATCATCTTACTTATACTACATTCTAAGAAAAAGGCGGGGTGCGCGTCAAGCCACCCCGCCTGAAAAATTCACGTTCTTTAGTACGTGCGTCCGACGCCGAACACGGACGGGGGTAGGTAAATGCCCGCCGCTTCGATCCGGTCGGTGAACTTGGGACGGATACCCGTAGGGCGAATACGCCCGACAATCTTACCGCCTTCAACGCCCGTTTGTTCAAACTCGAAAATATCAGACATGGTGATCATATCGCCTTCCATGCCTTGCACCTCGGTGACTTTCGTGACCTTACGTGTTCCATCGCGCAAACGTTCCTGATGGCAGATGACATCCACCGCGCTGGCGATTTGCTCACGGATAGCACGGACGGGCAGCTCTATACCCGCCATCAAGCACATGACTTCCAGACGCGAAATCGTATCACGCGGGCTGTTGCTGTGTGCCGTCGTCAGCGATCCATCGTGACCCGTGTTCATCGCCTGGAGCATGTCCAACGCTTCGCCGCCGCGACATTCGCCGACGATGATGCGGTCAGGGCGCATACGCAAAGAGTTGACCACAAGGTCTTGAATGCTGATCGCGCCTTTGCCTTCAATGTTTGCAGGGCGCGTTTCCAGCGTGACGACGTGTTCCTGTCGAAGCTGTAATTCTGCCGCGTTTTCAATGGTGACGATGCGTTCATCGTTGGGGATGAAACTCGACAACACATTGAGGAGAGTCGTTTTGCCCGAACCCGTACCGCCCGACACGATCATGTTCATGCGGGCAATGATACATGCACGCAGAAACTCGGTAATCTCTTTAGAGATTGAGCCGAACTTGATCAAGTCTTCG
>JBBQRJ010000335.1:0-5596 GCA_038214955.1 Aggregatilineales bacterium
ACTTTGTAATTGAGCGCCCCGACGGGGAATTTCATGTATTCTGCCATTGCGCCAAAGGTCGCCTGCCGGAAGCCGTACACATCGTGCTTATCCTGACACATCCAATATTGTCCGCGCTTGCAGAAACGGCATTTCCAGCAAGGGACAATTTGCTCGGATACTGCCATATCACCCAGTGCGAGACCATATTTTTCGCCAGCACCCGCCCCAAGCGCAACGACCTCGCCTACAAATTCGTGTCCGGGTATGACGGGTGTCTGACAGTAGCCGACACGGTGCTTATCTCCCCAGAACAGGGGCGCACCTTGATAGCATTTGAGGTCACTGGCACAGATGCCAACCGATTTGACGCGCACAATGACTTCTTCGGCGTCGGGTCGGGGAACGTCCCATTCTTGAAGTCGATAATCTTGTGCGCCCCAACACACAATTGCAGACATGGTTTTAGGGAGAGCGTGATTTTCATCGAAAGTCATAATAACTTCTTCTCTCAAGAATTTTTCTAAAAACGGTAGAAAAAAATTCACAGTGGACATATTTTACCTGTCCACTGTGAACTGTAAACTATTTACTCACCTTACGCAGGGTATCAGTTTGACCCCCACCCCGCTCGCTACGCTCGCCTCCCTCCCCCGAATTCAGGGGAGGGCGCAAACAGGAGTGTGCTTGCTCCCCTCCTCGAATTCGGGGAGGGGTCGGGGGTGGGGTCAGAAATAACGATCTGCGTAAGGTGAACTATTTACTTTACGCTCCCGGCGGTGGTCCGGGCGGCGGTGGTGGGACATCGCTGGTCGGGACAGGGTTGCCCGATCCCGGCGGTGGTCCGCCTCCACCGGGCGGCGGTGCGTCGCTGGTCGGGACAGGATTACCCGCTCCCGGCGGCGGCGTGTTGCCCTGTGGCTGCGATGTGGGCGACGGTTGATAAATGACGGTGGGCGGCGGACTTCCCCCACCGGGCGGTTGAGCCAGAGTCGCCGTCATGGTAGGTGATGGTGTGTTCGACTGCGTAAACGTTAACGTGGGCGGAATAACACCCGGCGTTCCCGGCGCTGGCGCGGTAGAGGTTGGGTAGAAGCCCGGTTCATCGACGGTGCCAGCGGGCAGTCCCGGACGCTGACCCCTATCTGAGGGTCCCTGAATCGGCAGAGTCGGGAAGGGTGTCGTCGATATAGCGCGTGTCGGTGTAAATGTCAGCGTGCCTGTTGGCGTTGATGAGGGTGTGTCGGTTTGCGTCGGCGTTGGCGTATTAGACGGCGTGCGCGATGGGATCAAGGTACGGGTTGGGCGTGGAGTCACGCTGCCTGTTGCGCTCGGTTCGGCTGTCGGTTCGGTAGCACTCAATTTCTCTGATGGGACAAAGGCGCTAGAACCGTCTGGCAAGCGAATTTCGTGCCACGCATTGGATGAGGAGTACACGTCAACGGGTTCACCGTTTTCGTAAGTGCCAATGACACCACATGAAAGATCGGCGCAGTCATACACGGCGATCAGGTCTTCACTGACAGCATACCAACGTTGCGTTGGACGCTCGGTCTCGGTGGGTAGGGCGACAACTTCAGTGGGGGCAGCTTCGGAAAGCACAGTGGTGGGGGTCAGCGACGGGAGCATTGCCAGTGTTGCTGGTGGGGCGCTCGGTGATGCTGCACAGGACGCCATTACAATGGCGGCAATGCCGAGCGACCCTAAAGAGACTAATTTTCTCGTTCGTGACATTGAATATCCCTAATACGACCAAACATGATAACGCTAACCTTTAATGGTTCGTATTGCAAGGCTATAAGCCTTGAGGAAAGGTGCAAAGATGTAAAATTTGTGTTACTTTTTCTGCTTTCGGTACTGTGATCGTGAAGTGAAAAAATGATCTTAAAGGAACTTTCGGAGGCGGTGGGCGTTTCCGGCAAAGAAGATGCCGTCCGCAAACTGGTTTTGGACGCGATCAAGGATCACGCGCAAGAGATTCGGATTGATCCTATTGGCAGCGTGACCGCCATCAAACGTGGGACGAGCGACAGCCCTCTGCGCGTGATGGTCGCCGCACATATGGATGAAGTCGGCTTTATCGTGCGCGGTATTGATGGCGATGGCTTGATCCGCTTTTCCGCAGTGGGCGGCATCGATGATCGCATTTTGCCGGGACTGCGCGTCAAAATTGGGGACACTCCCGGCGTGATCATCTGGACGCCGATTCACCAGAACCGCGAACAAACGGTTGTCAAAATCAACACCTTACGGATCGATATTGGCGCGAGTGGCAAAGATGAAGTCAACGGCAAGATCAAGTTGGGAGATCGCATCGCCTTCGACAGCCGCTATATGGAAATTGGCGATAAGATGCTGCGCGGCAAGTCGTTTGATGACCGGGCGGGTTGTTCGCTACTAATTGATTTGCTGCAAGACGAACCGTATCCAGTAGATGTGCTGGCGGCGTTCACCGTACAGGAAGAAATCGGCTTGCGTGGGGCGAAGGTCGCCGCGCAAACGCTCAACCCTGATGTCGCGTTCGTCCTCGAAGGTACAACCGCCAACGACATCCCGAACCCGAACGCCGATCCCGATGACACACTCGACTATAACCCGACGTGCAAAATGCAATCGGGACCCGTGTTGAGCGTGATGGATCGCAGCATGATCGTCAACCCGCGCTTGCTTGGTTTCTTGCGGGCGACAGCCGACGCCGAAGGCATCCCGTACCAGCTTAAGACGCAGTTGGGCGGCGGCACAGACGGCGGATCGATTCATATGGCGAATGCGGGCGTGGCTACCGCTGTGATCGCGCTGCCGTGTCGCTACATCCACAGCCCGACGGCGTATTTGCACCGTGACGATTACGACAACGCGCTCCGGCTGATTAAGGCGGCGCTGCGAAAGATCACAAAAGAAGCGTTTAGCTATTAGCAGTTAGCCTTTAGCTAAAGCAGGAAAACAATCTAGGGGAGGGACTTGTCCCTCCCGTAACGCTAGAGGCAAGCCTCTACCCTACAAAAACCAGTTTCAGTGAATCACGAATTGTGATTTTCCCGATGAGCGGACGCGATATATCGCGTCCCTACAGGTCAGGATGGTTTTGTAGGGACAGGATATATCCTGCCCACTCTGAATTCGTGATTCACTGAGTTTGATTTGGGACAGTCGCTTGCTCTCATACATATGAAACTGAGAGGAAGTGATGTTGAGACGATGTAATTTGCGACGATTCTTTTAGCCCTTAGCCAATCGCTAACGGCTAATCGCTTTCTTTTAAGGAGCTTAGTTGTGAAAGAATTGATCAAAAAGCTGGTTGAGGCATGGGGTCCTTCCGGCTATGAACATCATGTACGCGAGATTATCCGGCAGGAAGTCGCACCGTTTGCCGATGACATCCGTGTTGACCCGCTTGGAAATTTGATCTGCCGCGTCGGGCAGGGCGGCAAGAAGATCATGATCGCCGCGCACATGGACGAAATCGGCGTGATGGCGATGTATGCCGAAAAGACGAGCGGCTATTTGCGCTTTGCTCCCATTGGCGGCGTACTGAACACGACACTGTTAGGCACGCGGGTACGCTTTGAAAACGGTATCACGGGCGTGGTCGGGGCGCACGATTATTTTGGCACAGGACGCACCAGCGCCACTGATATTGATAATTTCTTCATTGACGTGAACGACGGCACTGAGAACACTGTGCAGGTGGGCAGTCCGGCGATCTTCTGGCGACCTTTTGAAGAACGCGGCACACGTTTGATCGCCAAGTCGATGGATGACCGGATCGGCTGTGTGGTTGCTATCGAAGCCATGCGCCGATTGAACAAGCAAGCGCCGAATGAATTGCATTTTGTGTTCACCGTGCAGGAAGAAGTCGGTTTGCGCGGGGCGCGGGCGGCGGGTTATGGCGTTGATCCTGATCTTGCGATTGCGTTGGATGTCACATCAACGGGCGATATGGCGAAAAATCCCAAAATGGAAGTCAAGCTAGGCGGTGGTGCGGCGATCAAGATTCACGATACCGGTCATGTTGTCCCGCCCGCCGTGCGCGATTGGATGATCAACCGCGCACAAACCGACGGCATTCCCTATCAACTGGAACTGCTCACGCTAGGAACAACGGACTCGGCGGCGATTCAAACCTCGCGGGCGGGTGTGCCAAGCGGCGCGATCTCTATTCCGTGCCGTTTCGTGCATACCACCAGCGAAACCGTCGATACTGGCGATGTCGAAGCGTGTGTGAAACTGCTCGTCGGGTTGGTAGGAAACTCGGTTTCGCTCTAAAAATTACCTATAGGGGTATGCGTTAGTTATACTCCTATACGTTCTTCATTTATGTGACTCACCTTACGCAGGGTATCAGTTTGACCCCCACCCCGCTCGCTGCGCTCGCCTCCCTCCCCCGAATTCAGGGGAGGGCGCAAACACGAGTCTGCTTGCTCCCCTCCTCGAATTCGGGGAGGGGTCGGGGGTGGGGTCAGAAATAACGATCTGCGGGGGGTGAATTATAACAAAAAGGGGTGAAACTCGTCTGAATCTAGTTACAATCCGTTTATATCTCTATAAATATGCGTATTACTAACTTAAATCAGTTGATCATGAAAACCATATATTCACTATACTATGTGTATATTCGTGAAGTCGCTGATAACAGGATGAATTTATGTCACCTACACGCTGGTTTAGTATTTTGTGTACCTTGTTTCTACTGGCTTTAACTGTTTCACCCACCTTCGCCGCTGCTATCACTGTAGACACGCTTACCGACGGGCTTGGCGTTGCAGGCTGTTCGCTGCGCGAAGCGATTGCTAATGCCAACAATGACAATGCCGCACAAGTGGGCTGCGCCGCTGGTTCCGGCGCAGATGTGATCACCCTCAACGTCTCTGGCACGTACACGCTGACTAGCGGTGGAATCATCGTCAACAGCGACATCACCATTAATGAGGGCGGCGGTGTGGCAGCCGTCATCAGTGGGAACAACGCTTCGCGGGTGTTCGAGATTCAGTTGGGCGGTGATCTCGCCCTCAATGGGTTGGTCGTGCAAAACGGTACTGTCACAGACAACTCAGCGGGCGGTTGCATCCAAGTTGATTCGGGTGGCAGCCTAACATTCAACAGCGGCACGCTGCAAAGCTGTACAACGAATAACAGCGGCGGGGCAATTGGAAGCACAGGCGCTATACACAGCGTCACCGTCAGTGGCAGCACTTTGCAGAACAACACGTCCGGCATTAATGGGGGCGCGATTTCCCAAACAGGGACGGCATCAACCCTATCCATTAGCGGCTCGACCTTCACCAGCAATCGTGCTGGTACAGGCACGGGCGGCAGCTTCGGCGGGGCGATCCTCTATGCTGGCAATGATACTGGCTCGTTCAGCGTCAGCAGCAGCACCTTTACCAGCAATTTGGCGCAATCTACAACCGCGAATGGGCGCGGCGGCGCGATCCACTTCACCGCCTCTAACGTAGCACTCACCGGGACGATCACAGGTTCGACCTTCACCAGCAATCAAGCCCTTGTTGGCGATAGACTAGGCGGCGCAATTTACAAATCGGGGGTAGGGACACTAAACGTCAGCAGCAGCGTTTTCACCGGAAACAGCGCAGACGAAGGCGGTGCATTCTACAAC
>JBBQRJ010000336.1:0-5590 GCA_038214955.1 Aggregatilineales bacterium
CCTCTCCCACGCAAGCGGGGAGAGGGGCGAATATAGGGAACGTTGGCTCCCCTCCCCGAATTCGGGGAGGGGTCGGGGGTGGGGTCAGAGAACGAACTCATGTAGTCTAGGGGTTTTTACAATGGCTGATAGAAAGACAAAATCGCTTGGTTTCCCGTCCTTCTGCATGGGCGACCTGAGCTATGTCGATATTCAAGAATATTTGAAGCATTCCGATACGATCCTCATCCCGAAAGCCAGTTTAGAGCAGCATGGACCTCACCTGCCCCTCTACTGCGACACCATCACCGCAACTGAAGTCGCGCAGCGGGCGGGCGAAGAAGCGGGCATCCTCTACACGCCGACCATTTGGATGGGTTACTCTCCCCAACACATGCGTGATCCCGGTTGGGGCGCGGGGACGATCACCCTACGCGCAGATACCTACCTCAACATGATCTACGATGTGGGACGCAGCTTGATTCATCACGGTTTCAACCGCCTGATCTTTGTCAACGGGCATGGCTCAAACGTCAAAGTGATCGATCCCGTACTGCGTAAGCTGCGTAACGAAACGGGCGCATTGATCGCCTACTACAAGCCCTACGCCGAACGCTACATCGGCATGTTGAAAGATGTGCTGGAAGGCCCGGTTGAAGAAACCCCCGGCTGGCACGCGGGCGAACTGGAAACCTCACAATGCCTCGCGCACGATCCCAGATTGGTACGGCTGGATCGCGCCATTGTGGACAAAGCGCATACGCCCAAATGGTTAGGCGAAGCGTGGGAAAAGAAAGACGGAATGCCCGACGCCGAATTTCAGGGCTATCAGTATTTCAACTTCCCCTTTGAACATGATGAGTTTACCGATTCGGGGATTATGGGCAACCCGCATCGCGGCACAGCCGAAAAAGGCGAAATCGCGTTTTCGCGCTTCTCCCAGCACTTGATCGACGCGGTAGCAGAACTCGAAAAAGTAGACGTGAAGATCAAGAACCGCGATTTCACAGAAGGTAAGTCGTGGGGATGGTAGCCGATCTCGAAAGTCAACTCGCAAATATTGTCGGCACGGCAAACGTCACGGCGAAAGAACAGGCGCGGACTCAGTACGCGAACGATCAATGGTGGTATGCAATTGCGGCAACGGGCGCGGGACAGTCGATTAGCTGTCCTGATGTCGCCGTGCGTCCCTCGAATACAGAACAGGTCGCCGCAATTGTGCGCCTAGCGAACGAACTGCGCGTACCGATCACCCCTTGGGGAGGTGGCAGCGGCGTGCAGGGTGCAGCGAATGCCGATCAAGGCGGCATTGTGTTGGATTTGCGCGGAATGCAGGCTATTCGCTCGATTGACGAGAAGTCGCTCACCTGTGTGGTTGAAGCGGGTTTGTCGTGCCGTGATTTTGAAGCTACCCTAAATGAACGCGGATTATCTTTCACGCATTACCCCGCCTCGGCAGAATGGGCGACCATCGGCGGGAGCATTGCCGCACGCGGATCAGGCGTGTTATCGAGCAAGTACGGCAAAATCGAAGAACACGTCTTAAGCGTGGAATGGGTCACACCCACAGGCGAAATCGTCAACACGCCGAATGTCCCGCGTCACGCGGCGGGTCCCGAACTGACTCAACTGCTCGTCGGGTCAGAAGGCACGCTAGGGATCGTCACCGCCGCGAACGTCAAACTGCATTTGCTCCCCAAACACCGCGTATTCACCGTATTCGCCTTCGCCAGTCTATCCGATGGGGTGGAAGCGGGGCGGCGCATCATGACCACCGGACTCAAGCCGCCTGTCATGCGCCTATACGATCAGCAAGCCGCGTCGCACAGCTTGGCGCGGGCAGTCGAAACGCCGCTCGATCAGACGACGCTCGTCATGATGTTTGATGGCGAATACCCTGAATTGGTCGAGCTAGAAGCGCAGATCGCCGCCCGTGTATGCCGCGAACTGAACGGAACAGAGCTGCCGCCGTCGATTGGGGCGCTGTGGTGGGAACGGCGTTATGTGTTCTATTACCCGCCCTACTCGCCCGAACTGCCAAGCATCTGGGGGACAGTCGATGTCGTGGCAGACTTCGAGCATATTGAAGCGGTCTACCATGCGACGACCAAAGCCATCCGTGATGCCTGCCCCCCTGAATATAACCTGTCCCTCAATACCCATTTCTCACATTGGTACGAATGGGGTTCAATGATCTACGCCCGCATGAAAATACCAACCGGACCTGAACGTCTCGAAGATGCGAAGGCGCTCCATGATAAGATTTTCAAGGCGGCGATTGAAGCGGCGCTGAACGCGGGTGCGGTCATCAACGATCATCACGGCGTCGGGATGCGACTTGCGCCTTATATGCACGCACAGTATGGCGACGACGGCATGGCGACGCTCAAGCGGCTGAAAGCCGCGCTCGACCCGAATAACATTCTGTGTCCCGGCAAGCTGAGTTTATAGATTTATCAACCTTATGCCAACTCTTCTGCTGTGAAAAGATACTCCACTTTTCTCCCCTCTCCTTTTTCGGAGAGGGGTCGGGGGTGAGGTTTTGGTGTATTCTATGAGCAATGCTCGAACGCACTTTCTTCCCTCGCCTCATCCTTCGATTCGCCCTCGTCGCAACGGGCGTTCTTATGCTGCTCATCGCTCCCCTGCTGGTGATCGCCCGTCAACAACCTGATCCCGGTCAAATGGTTTTCTGGATGAATGGTCGTTTCGGTCAAGCCCTCTACGTGATCGACACACGCCGACTCATGTGGACACGACTCGACGCGCCCCCACCCTATGCCGTCGTGGAAACCCCTCATCTGTCACAAAATGGTCAGCGTGCTGTATTCGGGACAGTAGACAGGGGGCAGTTGTCTATTTATGTGAAGGATATACAGCGGGGAATCATCTACATCACCGACAGCCGCGCTGAGGATCGACTCGCCGCCCTATCGCCCGATGGACAAAGAGTCGCTTACTGGTCAAGCAGCGAAAATCGTCTGAATACCCGTTTTCAAAACTGGCACTTGATGATCCGCGACATCGACACAGGGGCAGCACGTATAATCACCCAACAGCTTGCCGTCATCCCCTATGACCGCCCGCTCTGGTCGCCAGACGGACGGCGGCTCATCGTGCGTTTCTGGGAAGGCGGAGAGGACGCAGGAACGCACATCATTGATACTGTCAGCGGTGAATTAGAAAGGATCACCCCCTTGTTAGGTCTCGCTGGTGATCTAGAATGGGCGCACGATGATGAACATTTGGTATTTCGTTCCACCCGCGACGGCAACCCCGAAATCTATGTATTAAATTTGCTGTCACATCAGGTAACGAACCTGACACACAACCCGGCAACAGATTTTCAGCCAACATGGTCGCCCGATTCCCGGCATATCGTCTTTGTGTCCAATCGAGAAGGCAGAGGCGAAATCCACCGCATGAACGCGGACGGCTCAAACCTCATTCGCTTAAGTGAGGGCGGAGGTTGGCAGCCCATCTGGTCACCGGAAGGCGGTCAAATTGCGTTCATATCGTGGCGCGGAAACACCGACGCGATCTACTTGGTCAACGCCGACGGAAGCGACCTTCGCTATGTGACCGATCTTGATAACGGGCAGCAGTTTGTCGGGTGGTATGCGAGCGAAAATTAGGTTATGTGATTGTGGACGCGGTGATCCGTCATATTCCCGGTGTTCGTCGGGTGGTACGAGAGCGAAAATTAGGTTATGCTAACCCTATGGATGACATTACACGCGACGATCTAACACAGTTCAAAAGTTCGGCGTTTGTCACGTTTGGCGAAACGATGCTCCGCGAAACGCCCGCTGATCTTATGCGCCCGGAGATGACTAGAGAAGTCCATCTCTCACTGGGCGGTACAGAATATTCGATTGCAGTTTTGATGGGGCGTTTGGGGATTCCCACATCATATATTACCCGCATCCCCGACAATCCTTATGGCTGGATGCTGCGTGACACAGCACGGGCAAACGGCGTCAACACGGATCATATCGTGTGGGCATCGAAAGCCGAGCCGATGGGACGCTATATGTACGAACCGGGACGCACACCCCGCCCCGGCGTCGTCTGGTATCAACGGATGTATTCCGCCGCCAGTCGGCTTGATCGCGGCATGGTTGATTGGGCGTCCGCGCTGCGCGAATGTCGCCTCTTTCACACATCAGGGATCACATTCGGGTTGGCGGCACATAGTAACTACGATAAAAATTACTTACTCGAAGCCTTTAATGAAGCTGTACAGCACAAACCCGAATCGGCGCTCGTCGGCATTGACTTCAACTACCGTTCCACCCTATGGAGCGAGGATCAATGCACCGCCGCCATGACCCCCGTGCTAGAGCAGCACACCGACATTTTAGTCACATCAATTTACGATATGGCACGCCATTACGGGATCGGCTGTGGCGGCTATTCCGCCGCGCAGGTCATGGGCGGCGAAGCAACCGTCATCAACGATGATGATTTGTGGTCGTTCGGTGAAATGGTGATCCGTCGTTTCCAGTTGCGGGCAGTCGTCATCACGCTGCGCCGATTGCAGAGTTTTGATGAACATCTGTGGGAATCCGCTGTCATTACGTCGGATGGCAAATTCGCCCGTTCCCAAGCCGCCCGCCCGATCACGCTGCAAGACCGCGTCGGTGGTGGTGACGCTTATGTCGGCGGTTTTTACTACGGTTGGCTGACAGGCGATTTGGCGAAAGCGATCCGCGTGGGCGATGCAGCAGCGCGACTCAAGCAAACGCTGATGTTCGACCTACCGATCATCAACAAAGCCGAAGTTCAAGCATTGATCGACGCGGACGACGCCGGAAAATCAACGCACACCATCCGATAACAAATTTACCTCCCTCCGTTGCGCTTCGGGTGAGGTTGCTTTTACAGATCATACATTCTGCGAGGTTATTGTTCTTATGACACTCAATCCCCAACGCACCATTGATGAATTGAAAGAACTCCGCGCCCTCACTGGAAACGAGGACGGCGCACAGCGAGTCGCATTTACCGACACATGGGTCAAGGCGCGGGAATGGCTGCGATCCAAGCTGGAAGGCTTGCCCGTCGAATACGAATGGGATGAAGCGGGCAATACGTGGATTACCCTGCGCGGCACATCCGACAAAACTATGTTGATCGGCGGGCATCTCGACTCCGTGCCGAACGGCGGTTGGCTGGATGGCTGTTTGAACGTGGTCGCGGGCTTGGAAGTCTTGCGCCGCATCGCCTCAGAAGGCACGCCGCCGGTGACCGTGCGCCTTGTCGATTGGGCAGACGAAGAAGGGGCGCGATTTGGTCGCAGCCTGTTCGGGTCAAGCGCCGCCTCTGGCACGATGAACCCCGATGATCTGCGTAACCTGATAGATCGGGACGGGATCAAACTCACGGAAGCGATTGCCCGCTTTGATCTGGACATTGATCACGCAAAACAAGCCCATCGCCATCTCAAAAACGCAGTCGCCTACCTCGAACTGCACATCGAGCAGGGACCCGTCCTCGAAAAAATGGACTTGCCGTTGGGCGTCGTCTTAGGGACGTTTGGCGTCGAACGCCACGCCATTCAGTTTAAGGGGCAGTCCGCCCACGCGGGGTCAACGCCGATGGATCAACG
>JBBQRJ010000337.1:0-5568 GCA_038214955.1 Aggregatilineales bacterium
ACTGTCACGCGGACAGCCGTCGAATTGACGCTTGATCCCGCGCATGAGGGTTGGCGTCAGCGTTTGATCGACATTTTGAACTATCTAGCGCATCACGTTCGCGCCGCCGTCGGCATGTGATGAGATGGAAATTGTAGGGACGCGCAACGGCGTGTCCTCTTTCTCTCATTTTCCGTTATGTCAGCAGCACGGCGATCAGCGCCAGCAGCGCGGGAAGCCCCTGCACCACAAGGATCGATCTTTTGGCGGTCATGCCGCCATAAATCGCCGCGACGATCACGCACACCAGAAAGAACACCGAAATTTGCTTCCCAAACACGGGATCAGGATGCAGCAGACTCCAGAACAAGCCCGCCGCCAGAAACCCGTTATAGTTTTCCGGTGCGGGAAAACCTTGCGCTTTAGCGCGTGGATGAAAGCGCACGTTGCGCTTGTGCTGCGTATTGACAATGGGTAGACTATCGATATGAAACGAGACGAACTTGAGCGATACATCAAGGGGCAATCTTCGTGATTGTCCACAAGATGTACAAATATCGCCTGTACCGCTGCGACAAGCAAGATCGCAAATTGCGGCACATGATCTTTGTCGCGTCTACCGTGTGGAATCACTTCATTGCGCTGCAACGACGCTACTATCGCTTGACAGGCAAGTACATCACCCTCACGCAGATGAATAATCATGTTTTGAAACTGCGGAAAACAGAGCGGTTTTCGTTGTGGCAGGGCTTGCACTCGCAAGCATGTCAGAATGTGTGTCGGCGGGTGGATGACGGTTACCAACGTTTCTTCAATAAACTGGCAAAAGGGCGTCCGAAGTTCAAGAAAGCGAAGAAATACAGTTCGTTCACCTTCCCGCAAAAGGGCTACAAACTGGTGCTATACAACCAGAACGTGCTAAAAGCCAATGGCAAGTATGGACGAGCGCGGGCAAATATTCAGATGGACGGGACGACCTACAAGTTTGTGCAACAGCGCCCAATGTTCGGAGAGATTAAAACACTGACGGTCAAGCGGGATGCTGTCGGGCGGCTATGGCTCGTGTTTTGTGTTAAGGAACAGATGCCGATTGCAGAAACCAGCACGGGTCAAAGCGGCGGTTTCGATTTCGGTCTCAAGATGTTTCTGACGGACGATCAAGGACGCGGCTACCCCAGTCCCCTGTTTTTCGCGCAAGGGTTGAACAAAACACGGCGCTTACATCGGCAACTCTCCCGCAAAGTCGAGGGGTCAAAGCGGCACAAACGAGCTAGACGGGCGTTGGCGAAACACAGCGCCCACATTGCCGACCAACGCCGTGACTATCACTTCAAGTTGGCACATCACTTGTGTAAGGAGTATGCGCTGTTGTGCTTTGAGGACTTGAACCTTGAGGGGATGAAACGTTGGTGGGGACGCAAAGTCAGCGATTTAGGCTTCGGCAAGTTCCTGACCATCGTGGAATGGGTCGCCCTCAAGCGCGGCAGACGCTTCGTCAAGATTGACCGTTGGGAACGCACGACCCGAAAATGCTCAGGTTGTAAGCGTGACCACACCCTCACCTTGCGAGATCGTGTGCTGGATTGTGCGTGTGGATTGACCATTGATCGCGATCATAATGCGGCGATCAACATCAAAACCGTTGGGACATCAACGGGCTACCGGAGCGACAGTCAGACGAAGGTTCGCCTTCGCAGTCGCAATGAGGGTAGAAGCCCCCGCCTTTAGGCGGGGGAGTATGTCACACAACCCTTGATTCGCGGCTAGGGTTTTCGACTCTTGCGCGAATTGTGGGGTCGTGCCGAACGTTTTCATCACACGGGGAGTCGCCCACAAAAACATTTCCATGTACAGAATATAGACATGCTCTAATGCAACCAGTCCCACCAGTATTTTCGCAACGACATCCATGTTGTTTTCCTATCAATCGTTATTTTTCTACCAGATGCTTGATTCGCTGACGGCGGTAAGAGTCGCCACGATCAGCGCGATCCCTGAAATGAGGTGGAGCGCGAAAATCGCCATGCTGACCCACGCACGCGGTTCACGCCTGAACTGTTGAATCCAATGCAGAGTCGTATACACAAACAGCAAAAATAAGCCGATCTGTGCGCTCCACCAGAAGTTAGCATCGAGTGCGTGTTCCCCGACTTCGCCAAACAGCACCATTTGCGCCCATCCTGCCAGAAACGCCCACCATGCCAACGCCACGCCGAGATTATCGCGCATTGATTTGCGATACAGCACAGTCACCACCAGCGGGAAGGCAATCGACAGGACGAACTTGATCGCTATCCACCAAAACGACTGTTCGTACAGGTAGATGGTGGCGAACGGCGCGAAGGCTAATCCGCCTGCGCGGGACTCTGCCACGATACTGTATTGCAGAAGATACTGCGCGGGCAGCACGACCAGCATGGGGATGATCAAGCCCATGACCAGCAAGCGGATTCCTGTCCGTTCACCCTGTAAATAACGATATGCCATGACCAGCACCAGCGCGGGCAGCAGCACCAGCGCGAAATTGGGCTTAGTAAACATCGACACGGTGATCAAAATTGCGCCGAGGATCACATTGCGCCAGCTAAACTGCATCGTCCCATTGAAGGCACGCAGCGCGTAGATGAACCCTAGCAGCGCAAGCGGCTTTAACAGAACAATAGTCGGATTATGGATAACGTTGATTCCGATGTAGCCGAAATACAGGTTATTGCGCGACCATGTGAAAAACGTGATCGGCGCGACAAGGATCAGCACCAGCGCACCGACCACCGCAACGAGTCGATTTTGCGTAACTGTGCGAATCAGCGCATAGAGGATGAGAGTCGTGGCGCTGTAAAACGCGATGATGATAAGGTAAGCGGCAGTATCAAAGCCGATAAACGGAAGCAGCGACACGACCACCACAAGGATTTGGAATACGATGTGGATGATGTAAAGCTGTCCATCGACCAACATCTGTGCGAAGTAGATGTGCAGGGTGTAGTCACGGGCGTGATGTTCCAGAATGATGAAGCGCAGCACGAAGCCGAATAAGATCGCAGTTGCGAAGATCAATGCGCCAATCGGAATGAGTTCACGGCGGGAAAGGCGCTGAATATTCATTGAGCCTCTTTGATGACATCGGTGATTGTGCCGCCCGTGACCGAGATCAACTGTGCCAGTGTGACCGGGAAAATCGCGTTATGCGCTCCACCTGCCGCGTACAGCACAGTGTAGTTTTGCAAAGTTTGGTCAATATAGGTGATGATCCCCGTCGTGCGGTGGGGGAAGGGTGGCACACTACCGGGCGCGTAGCCAAAAATATCGACACATTCTTCGGGTTTGGCGGCGCGTACCTGTTTACGTCCCACCCCTTGCAGCGCCGCGATCTTTTTGTCATCAACGCGCTGTGCGCCGCTGGTGAGGACGATCACCGGTTGTTCACCTGCAAAGAAGCAGATCGATTTGACGATTTGGGCGACCTCACACCCGATGTTGTCTGCGGCTTGCTGCGAAGTTGCGGTGGTGCTGTCGAAAAAAATGATCTTAATGTCAAATGAGAAACTATCGAGGACGGTTTGCACATCGTCTGGCGTCATAGGCTGCATATTGCGTGATCTCCGAGAATCAAAACGCGGCACATTATCCCGCTCTGATCTTGATTGTGCAACGGGGTTGTGCCACGCTTGATGTTAAAACGTTTCGCAGACGCTACTTTTACCGACGAGAAGTCTCAGCGTTGTTGCGTCCACTGTCGTATTCGTTATTGTTTTCCGAGTAATCGGGTTCCAGCGTTTGCAGATACGCGACGATGCTCTGGAACGTCTCAAATTCGGCGTCAGAGAACATTTTGCGAATTTGTGAATCGACGAGGCGGGCGCTGTTCAGCACTTCCTCGCGGTGTTGTTCGGCACGGGGTGTCAAGTAGATGTGAACCGCACGGCGATCTGTAGGATCGGGACGACGTTCAATGAAACCCTTGTCCTGCAATTTGTCCAAATTAGGGGTGAATGAAGTCGCGGCACGCCCGACGGCGCGAGCGAGTTCTGATGCATGTTGTCCATCGCGCTCATATAAAGCGCGTAAAATATACCATTCGATTATGGTTAAACCGAGTGGTTGAATAGCTCTTCCGAACAGTTGATCTAGGTTGCGTAACGCTATATCGAGGTTACACCAAACCGATCCGTTGAATCTTAGTGAACTCTGTACCATGTTACTCATTCAGACTTACTTCCTGCCAACAGACGTGACAATTCTACCAGATATACGAATTTCATAAAGTCCAGATTTCACAAGTGTGCGATTGTCAAACTTAGTGTGCCAAGTGTGATTTCTGAAGACTTGCCTACTGGATGCGGAACGTCTGGAATCAAGCGACGCCCATCCAAAAATGTGCCGTTTACGCTGTTAAGATCAACAACGCAAGTTGTTCCCTGATAACGCACCAATGCGGAATGCCGTCGAGATACGCCCTTTTCGCGTGCGTCGAAACTTGCGAGATCGATATCGGGTACGTAACTGCTTGCATCGTCAGATCGACCAATAACATATCCTTCCGTAGTGGGTGCTTCCAAGTAAATAACAGCCTTCTCGCTGTGTAAAACCCGAATAACTAGCTGTGTCATACGCTCTCTTGGTTAAATTTTAACACACTTACTAACAAAAATCTACAGTATATAATTCTTTAATTAAAAACTCAGATTCAGCGAATTGTGATGTCAACATAATCTGTTTGATTGCCAGATTCACCGACAAATAGGCGCTCCATTGTCTGAGAATCGTACACGCCAATTCTTAATGTGTCCAACTCATTGGTTATAGTGACTTGATATGTCTCTGTGACGACCTCACCCGCTGCCCATAGTTGGGTTGGATAGGTGTTTTCACGAGGCATAGTATCGATTTGTTGTAAAATTCTACCAGAACTATCAAGAAAATGCATAAAGAACTTAAAACTCTGGTCAATAATCACTGTACTTCGCCAAGTAACGTCTACGAATAAGTTTTCACCCTCGCGTTGCACATTATAACCAACTAGCTCCAATTGATTACCGAATACTATATTGAGCAAGTTATCTATTGGTGGCAGCTCAAATTCGCGTGCGACTCCTTCAATATGCACGGTGGTGAGCATTTCATCGTTTAGGAAAAGTGAGTAATCTCCGCCCGGCAGGTCACGCGGCAGCATAAAGCGATGGCGTTCTGCTAACGTTTCGCCCTCATGCCACACATAACCGTCAAATGGCATCCACTGCTCAAGCGGGGTTGTCCCCAACCGTGCCGTGACCATCACAGGTTGTTGACCCTCCGCACTCGCTTTCCAATACAACGCCATTGAAATCATTTCGCCCGGTCTATAGGATTGCTCATTACCAGTATAACCTATTAATCGAAAGTCTGACGATATTTGGATGTCATGAATTATGAGAGTTTCAATAGTGGATGCATTAGGAAAAGAGTCAGGGCGTATTACAGTCACTGTTCCCACCTCTGCCCAGATGCCCGCTAAACCAGCGCTATCCAGATACGATAGATACGCATCGCTGGCACGCGCCACCCATGTTACGCGGACATGATAGTCTCCCGGCGGGGTAGCGGGGGGGA
>JBBQRJ010000338.1:0-5565 GCA_038214955.1 Aggregatilineales bacterium
GTGTTCATACGAGGCGGGGATTTCATTTTCCCACAGGGTCATTTCGCAGACTTCCCGCACGCGGGCGAGTCCAATCTCAGGGATTTGGCGTGTGACAAAAACTTTAGGTTTCATAAGTTCCTTTTCAGATTAAGTTTAATAGTTGCCCTTTCAGCAAAGCGTCGCAGAGTTTAACATATTCTTCGGTCTTTTGGCGGAGGGACTCCGCCACGAGGCATTCTACAATCTCAACTCATCCGTTAGTGAGGCTGTTGTGACCCTTTCTGATTCTTCCCGCTCTATCCTGATTGCTGCGTTTGTGCTATGGTTGGCGGCATCACTTTTGATTTTTGCCAGCGGATTGCTGCATATGCATTCGGACGAGGATTTATCCTATCGGGCGACGAACGGCACGTTAGGCGATACGATCTACTATCAGCAAAGTCTACAGGACAACCAAGCGCCGCTGTGGTTCGTGACCTTTTGGGGCTGGCGTCAGCTTGTGGGGGATGCGGAATGGTCAAGTCGCGTGTTGGGGGTGTTTCTCACGTTACCCGCGCTGGCAATCGCTTATCGTATGGGGCGCAACTGGTTTGGTGAGTTTGCGGCAGTTTCAACCGT
The DNA here is from genome assembly GCA_038214955.1 of Aggregatilineales bacterium. Taxonomy (GTDB): domain Bacteria; phylum Chloroflexota; class Anaerolineae; order Aggregatilineales; family Phototrophicaceae; genus Flexifilum. The sequence continues at coordinate 601 of JBBQRJ010000338.1, forward strand.
CTTGATCGCGGTGACGAATGCCTTTTTCATCACCTATGCGATGGATATTCGCCCATACCCGATGGTTATGTTCGTGACGGCGATCTCTTTCTGGGCGTTTGACCGCTGGTTGAGCCGACCCAAACCGCGCAGCGCAGCGATCTATGGCGTATCACTGGCGCTGATGCTCTACGTTCACTACCTGCTGGTGTTCGTCATCACCGCGCAAGCCCTCTATTTGCTGGCATCACGGCGGCTGAATCGTCGCACATTAATTCAGGGGATTGGCGCGGGCGTGCTGGCATTTGTATTGTGGTTGCCCTGGTTCCCGACCTTCCTGACGCAGTTTTTCGGTTTGCGAAATCTTGAAGCGGTGAGCGGCACAGGACGCGGGATCGGCGGAATTGGAGTCAGCACCAAACCGACGACGCCGGAAACAATCATCGATCTCGTTTACACGATGGGAAACGGCGTCATCTGGTTATACGGAAACATGCTGATTATCGGCGTCATATTGCTGTGGCGTCGGCGGCGTTTCTTGCTGGCGATCACATGGGCGCTGTGTGTCCCGGCGATCTATCTGGGAGTGAACTTATTTTCAGGCGTCTACGCACAGCGTTATGTCGCCCATGCGATGATCGGTATTGGGTTAGCGCTAGGCGCAGTGATCGCCGTGCTGCCGACGCGACTGCGTTGGACGGGATTAGCGGGAGTGATTGCCGTCAACATCATTGTGCTGCCGCTGCAAATTCCGCCGCGTACCCCATTCCGTGATGTTTTGGGCGCAATGGAGATTCACGCAGGGGATGTGATTTATCTCGATCACGCCAGCGAGGGTGATCAAAGTTACACAGGCTACCAACTGCGAAACTATCTCGCGCCGGGTTATGAGGTGGTCTGGGATCACGATTTTGCACGGGCAGAGTCGGCGCGGCGCGTATGGTACATCACCGCAGATTGGTTTAATGAGGATGTGCGGGCGACCTTTGCTGCGCTCGAACCGACGCATCCGGTTCAGCAGGTGGTCGGCAAGTGTGACCGTCAATACTGTTTCCTCGCCCAGTTGATGGAAGCGCCGCCGCTGAGTGAACCGATCCAATTCGGGGAACGTATGTTATTTTGGGGCGCAGATGTAGACCCATCGTTACCAGAGGGTATCAACGTGCGCTTATGGTGGCGCGTAGAGCAAGTGCCAGAGCGTGACTATTCGATTGGGCTGCAACTGCTTGATGAGAGTGGGCGCTTAGTCGCACAGAGCGACGGTGCAATTCAGAACTATGGATTAGAAACTATTCAGACTTCATCACTGGAACCGGGGCGACTCTACATAGATCATAGAACATTGAGTCTGCCAACTGATCGAATCGACGGTGCTTACACATTGGCACTTGTTGTATATCAGTCGTGGGATAATGTGCGACTTGAGGTCGATGGGGTGGACTCGTACATTATCGACACCATCACGATCCAATAGACCGCATTGGTATTACGGTAGCCCATTCAATAGGCTACCATGAGGACGTGTCACCAGCAGAGGTACGATATGACATCTGAATTTATCGCCCGCGAGAGTTTTAACACCGACCACTCTAGCCCGGTTCGGTTCATCCTGTCGCATATACGACGCCATCCAATTTTTGCAGTGACCATGACTATTGGCGCGTTTGCAAACGCAGCATTGGCTATGGCAGTCCCATACTACATCGGTCAAGCGTTCAACGCGCTGAATCAGGGGAATGGGATTGAGGCACTGAGCGAGGCGGCGATTGCCGTTTTCTTTTCGCAAGTGCTTCGAGCGGGTTTACAGTTGATGCGTAATTTTTCGGCGGAAATCTTCGCACAGCGCATTGAGCGGGATGTGCGCGATGAATTGTACGCCAGTTTGCTCGGCAAAAGCATGACCTTTCATGATTTACAGCCCGTTGGCGAAATCATGGCACGGGTGACGAATGATGTCCGCGAAATGAACTTGATGATGAATCCCGGTATGAATTTGATCGTCGGGTCAGGCATGTTCCTGCTCACACCGTTGATCGCTGTGCCGCGTATGTACCCCGCGCTCATCCTCGCGCCCGGTTTATTCCTCATCGCCTATGTGCTGTCACAGATTCAATACCTGCGCGACCTTGCGCCTGTTGCTCAAAACGTGCGGGCGTCGTTCGGCAAAATGAACGCCCATGTCGCTGAATCGCTCGAAGGCTTACAAGTCGTCAAGGGAACAGCACAGGAGAAACGCGAGGAAGCCGAGTTTGCTGTCCTCTCTAATGAAGTGCGTAAGTACGTCGTTCAACAGGGCGATATTGAAGCACGCTATTTGCCGATGCTCTTGTTAGGTCTGGTGATTGCGGGCGGTTTCTTGCATTCTGTACTCTTGTTCCGTCAAGGGTTTATCGACATTGGCACCGTCGTTGCGTTCAATGGACAATTGCTTTTATTCGGTTTCCCCGTGTTTACGTCGCTGACCTCGTTCTCTCAGGTGTCGTTGGGGTACGCCAGCGCCAAGCGTATTCTGGACATCATCAACACAGAGACGGAGCTTGATCAAAACACAGAGGGTTATTCGGTTGTCTGTCGGGGTGCGATCAAGTTTGAGAATGTCAATTTCGGCTACCTGACCGACAACGCCGAAATTTTGCATGACATCAGTTTCGAGGTTAAGCCGGGTCAAACCGTCGCCGTTGTCGGGCAAACGGGTTCAGGCAAAACGACGCTGACTAAGCTGATCAACCGGACGTATGATGTGAACAGCGGGCGTGTGTTAGTGGATGGCATTGATGTGCGCGATTGGAACATGGCGGGGCTGCGCTCACAGATCAGCGTGATTGAGCAGGATATATTCCTATTCAGCCGATCTATTGCCGACAATATCCGCTTTGGTAAGCCAGATGCGACCCTCGAAGAAGTGATCGAGGCGGCGAAGAAGGCGCAAGCGCATGACTTCATCACGGGGTTTCCTGAAGGCTATGAAACAGTGGTGGGTCAGCGCGGCGTGACTCTCTCTGGCGGTCAGCGTCAGCGGTTGGCATTGGCGCGAGCGTTCGTCACCAACCCGCCGATCTTGATCCTCGATGACAGCACCAGCGCCATTGACAGCGCCACCGAGGACAAAATCCAGAAGGCGATCTGGTCAGCGGCAAAGGGGCGAACCACGCTCTTGATCACGCATCGCCTGTCGCAAATTCGTTGGGCGGATCATATCGTTGTATTGCGAAAAGGGCGCGTCGTGGCGCAAGGTACACACGATCAACTGCTGGCGACTTCGGAAGCCTACCGCCGCATTTTTGCCCGTTATGAAGCGCCAGAACGTACCGCACAGAGTGGAGATTAACCGATGGGTATCTTTGGCGGTTTACAAGCCGAACAATATGACCGTCAGTATGATGATAACTATCTGCTGCGGCGATTAGGCAATTACCTGAGTACACAGCGGCGGCGCGTATGGATGATCAGTGGTTTGGTGATTCTGTACGCCGTGTTGGGAACATTGATTCCTGTGGTGATCTCGGCGGGTATCGAGGCGTTAAGTTCGCAATCGCCCGAATCGACGGTGTGGCTGTTGGTCGGGGCGCTGTTCGCCGTTGGCATCATCGATTATGGCATCTACTGGATGCGCCGCCGCTTGACAGCCCGTGTCGTCGCGGACGTGGTGGGCAGACTTCGTGAAGATGCTTTTGCTGCGGCAATGGAACGTGATCTGTCGTTCTATGACGACAACAAGTCGGGCAAAATTGTCAGCCGCATCACCAGCGACACGCAAGAATTGAATACGGTGCTGGTCATTGGTACTGACTTGATCGCGCAAGTGCTAGACTTCTTGATCTTGTTTGTGGTGCTGCTCACCCGTGAATGGCGTTTGACGTTGATGCTTGTGGCGGTGATGCCTGTCGTGTTTGGACTCACGATTTTGCTGCGTCACTTTGCCCGTATCGTCACGCGGCAGGGAACGCGGGCAATGGCGGCGGTGAACGATAACATTCAGGAAAGCGTGAGCGGGATCAGTGTTGCCAAGAATTACCGTCAAGAAGCGGGCATTTACAGCGACTTTACCGACGTGAATAAGCAGTCGTATAACATCAACATTCGACGTGGGTTCGTGCTTGCGACGGTGTTTCCAGTGCTGAACGCGGTTGCAGGCGTGATCATCGGGGCGCTTGTCTATATTGGCGGGAACTATGTCATCGGCGGCGTGATCGGTGTGGGCGCGTGGTATCTGTTCATTCAGGGCGTAGATCGCTTCTGGTTTCCGATTATCAACCTGTCGGGCTTCTGGAGTCAGCTTCAAGCGGGTTTGAGCGCCGTTGAGCGCATTTTCGCGCTGGTTGATACGGAGAATACCCTCAAGCAGACTGCGAACCAGCCCGCACCGGAACCCATGCGCGGCGAAATCATCTTCGAGAACGTGATTTTTGAATACAAAAACGGCGAACGGGTGCTGGATAACTTCAACCTACACATCAAGGCGGGGGAGAGCATCGCGTTTGTGGGACACACAGGTGCGGGCAAAAGTACAATCGCTAAAGCGGTTACCCGCTTCTATGAGTTTCAGGGCGGAAAAGTTTCCGTAGATGGTCACGATATTCGCACGTTCGATTTGCAGTCGTATCGGGGCAAACTCGGCGTTGTGCCACAGCAGCCATTCCTGTTTAGCGGCACAATCCGCGATAACATCCGTTATGCACGTCCATCGGCAACCGACGCTGAAATAGAAGAAATCGCCAATAGTATTGGTCACGGTGAATGGTTGGAAACGCAACCCGACGGCTTGGACAGTGATGTAGGCGAACGCGGCGCACGTCTCAGCATGGGACAGCGTCAATTGGTGAGTTTACTGCGCGTGTTGGTGCAGAAGCCCGCCATTTTCATCCTAGATGAGGCGACTGCCAGCATTGACCCCTTCACCGAAACGCAAATTCAAGAGGCGCTCGACTTGATCCTCAAGCGGTCTACGTCGATTTTGATTGCTCACCGTTTGAGTACCGTTCGCAG